>SBAX01000474.1 GCA_005240095.1 Phycisphaera mikurensis | reverse complement strand
GTCACGTCCATAGAGACGTTCGAGCAGGTATCTTCGCTGCCCTTGCAGTCGCTGCCGTAGGACCGGACGGCGTACGTGGAGCTGGGCAGGATCTCCGCCCCGATCACGTTGACTAACTGCCCCGGCTCAGCGCTCCAGTCATGATAGAACGGCGCGCACTGCAGACGCGAGGCACGGTAGTTGCCGAAGCCCGGCAGCTCCTGGGCCTCCAGATAGGTGTACGGCGGACCGACCCAGCGGCTGCAGGAATGCGCACCGCCCGGATCTCCCGTACAGGAAGCGTCCTCGAAGATACCGAAGTTCGGCGGCGGACAGCACGGGTCGTTGGCCGGCACCGGGTTCTGCAGATCCATCATGGTGATGCGGATGGCCGAGCTGCCCGGGAGCGCGTTCGTCGCCGTGGCGGGCGGAACCATGGTAAAGGTCAAAGCCCGCGTGCGGGCCACGCAGGCAGTCTGGCCCAGACCGCCAGGACAATCCCACATCGGCGTGGGCGGGGGGGCCACTGGATCGCACTCGTCAGGCACGCCGTTATCGTTCAGATCCTTCACGGCCAACGAGAGAACCAGGCTCGGAGTAATGGTCCCGGCCGAATTGAACGACCATTGAAGGGCGCTGGCCAAGCTGTCCTGATAGCCGACGGTGGCCGAGGCGCCATTGTTGTAGGCGCCGTTTTCGAAATCGGTGTCGGCGTAGAGGTACTGAGCCACGATCCCGCTCACCGGGGTTTCGTAGATCTGGATCTGGAAGGTGACCTCGTCGCCGTCCAGCGTACTGTCGGCAAGGTTGAACTGCTCCAGGTCGTCCCACTGAACGATGAACGTGCGATTCGGCGTCGAGCCGATGGTCTGGTAATAGACGTCGCCCGTGGTCTCGTGGAGGTCATCCCAATACACGAGCATGCCGGCGTTGCCACCAAAAGCGTTCGTATGGGGAAGAGGCCAATTATCCACGGGGCCCAATCCCGTGCCGGGCACGAACCCGACACCGCCGTTGTTAGCGACGCTCACCGTGGCGCCACCGATGAACGCCGGGGCAAACGGCATGGTGACGTTGACTGCCCCGTCGTCAGCGAGGCCCAGCCCAGTGCCGGTGGCGGCGATATCCGTGAAGCCCAGAATTGAGGGGAGACTGCTGACTAGGAACCCGACACGGTCGACCTCGCACAGGTCGAGGACGCCGTTGGGCTGGCAATCGGGCGCCCCGCCGGCAATGTCGCACTCGTCGGGAACGTTGTTGCCGTTACAATCCGCAGCGGCGCCGCTGGCCACCTCACACTCATCGAGCACGCCGTTCGGCTGGCAATCCGGCGCCTCGCAGGCGTCAGGGATGCTGTTGTTGTTGCAGTCAGCCACGGAACCGACATTCGTGAGGACTTCGAAAGCCATGTTCGGGGCACCGCAACTTGGGAACAGATCTGTCCAGGGCCCATACAGCCAGTCGGAGCCCGACATGGACACGCTTGTTTGCAGCGCGGTTCGTGAGCCGCTTTCCATACCGGTGGCGTGCCAGCCCCAGAACTGCGTGGCCGCACTATTCCCGGTAGCCACAGGGGCGCCGCAGAAGCCGGGGCCGAGATACCTCTGCCCGACAATGGCCTGGATGTCGAGGTCGTACTCAAAGCAGGCTTCCTCTTCGAAGGCCGTTGGTTGGGCGGGGAATGAACCGCTGCGACTGTCGGCGTTGGAGTGAAGCACACAGCAATCCTCCAAATCCGCCTGGTATTCCACGACGGGATTGGCGTTGCAGGAGGCAAATGCGGTAAGCACCTGGCTCACGATGCTGGTGTCGCAGTAGTAGAGACCCAGCGGCGCGTCGGGTGAGCCGCCGGTGGCGAGCGGCTCGTGGAAACTGATGAGCCAGCCGTCCGGTGACGGGAGCGCGAATTCACTTCCCCACCAGCGCACGGCGGTAATCGGCCGGCCGTCGGACAGAAAATCGTCGGCAAGCACGACGTTGGGATCATTGTCCGTAATATCGATGTCGGAGGAGATCACGTGCCCCGTGTTATCAGGAGGTTGACTGAACTTGGCGATGTCTTCACAGGTAATCGCTCCCCACCAGAGTTGCCAACGCCCGCCGTCCTGTGCGCAAATGGGGCCGCCGAAGAACGGGGTGGTGGCGAATTCCTGAGTCGTCCAGAACGTTGAATCATCGAGAGGGTCGACCACGGTGGCGCTGTAGTCGCCCCAGCGATTCCGGGTGCCGCCGAATTGCTTCCAATACGAGGCCGTGCCGGCGCGCAGCGTGGCCACCGGCTGCATGAGGCCTGGCGGATCGGCGGCGAATCGACCCGTGAAGTAGGCGCTGGCATACGTAGAGCCGTCGGAGCCGGAGAACCCGACGGCGACGCACTCCGACCCGTTGACGGCGATCGATGGGAAGTAATAGGCCAAGGTCGCGTGCCCAATACGCCCGTCCTGGTTGGCGAAGGAATAGGGGCCGGGAATGTTGGCGACGGTGGGGTCGAGCTCGTGCCAGGCGATTTCCGCACGGCTGGCAGGCGCAGGGTCGACGGTCGCGCCGACCCCGACGGAGTGTGTGGTCCAGACGCTGCCGTTGCGCAGGACTGCGTTCATCAGGCGCGGATCGTTCGTGGAGATGGCGACTCCACAATCTTTCTGGGATGCGTTCAGGTGCGAGAAGGTGTATCCACCGACCTCGACGAAGCCCAGCTCGGTGAGCACCGCGGCGGCGCCGATTCCTACGTAGCGGGCAACGTTGATGAGCCGACGAGGCGTGCCGCCAATGTGCCAGCCCTGGTTCACGAGGTAGTTGAAACCCCCGGGCGAGGGATCGAAAGAGTGGCAGGGCTGATAGGTGAAGCCAGGCAGAGCGGCGGGCGTGTCAGTACGCATGTCCAGGGGCCCGCCGGCGATCATCGAGGCCTTGGAGATGACCCAGAACTTGGCGGTCACGAAGCTGTTGTTGTTGTTGGTGAACATGTTCTGGGTCACATAGACGTTGGCTTCGTCCAGACCCAGGCCTGGATAATCGGCCCAAGTGGTGGAGCCCGGGTCAGCCTTGATTGCAAAGAGGTTCCAGCCCGCGGTTGGGTCATCGGTGTGGGAAATGCCCACCAGGACGTTCGAATTCGGACTTTGAGCGCGGGCGTCCGTCACGACGACCCAACGGTCGACATACTGATCGAAAACGATCTTGGGATCGAAAGGCCCGCTGGCGGCGGTGCCCAAGGCGGACCAGAAAGTGGACAAGGATATCTGCGGCATGACGACGGTGCCGGTGCGGTTGAAGACCTGAAACCCCGTGTTGAGCATGTTGACGATATGGCTGGGGCCGACGGCGCCATGCGTATCCGGTGGAATGCTGCTGTTGTTGTCAAGCGTCCCGGCGAAGTCTGTGATGAGCGGTGGAGCGAGAGGTTCGGGCTGGCCCCCACCGGGAACCGGAGCCGCAGCTACGGTCGACTGCGTGCGTGTGGGCGGCGCAGCGGGTGGCTGAGCCAGGGCGGCGTCGCTGGCCGGGGCGCTCCGCGGCGGCGGGGGTTCCAGGTAGGGTATCTCGACCGGCGGCGTTTCAGGATTGGCGCGATGATGAGCCAACATCTCCGCCGCGGAAGTCCTGGCAAACTGCACGACATCTTGCGAAGCCGGGGACGTAGCCCCTGACTCCGCATGCCGCGCGGGTACATGCCGCCCGTCTTGAGCAAGAGTCAATGAGCAAAAACCGATTGCCAATCCGAACGCAAGCCGATTTGCCTTCATCCGACCATCTCCTCCCGGACTCGCGCTGTGCGAGCGCTTTGTCCCACGACCAGCCCGTAACCGACAGAAAGAGACCCGCTACCCTCCGATAACTGAAGTGAGTGGAGTGTACAGTTGCAGCACGAAAAAAACAATCAAGAGAGGTGTCCGCTTGTAAGAAATGCGACGCCGATGAGCGCGAGGCAGGGTTAACCCTGCAGCAAGCGGTTCCAGAATCGAAGCAGGCGACGACCCAGGGAAGCGGCAAGTGGCTCTGCGGCGGCTTGCAGGCCGAGAGCACCGGTCAGGCCGCTTCGTAGATAGGGGCTATCTTGAAGCTCCAAGGTGATCTCGAAGTAGGGTTGGGCGGCCGTGCCCGCAGTGGGATCGACCGCGATCTCCCCTCCGCCAAGGTGAGTAAGAGCCAGATGCTCGATGGCTCGTGAACCAGCCGGCGCGACCCGCACGATGCGGCCGGTGAATGACCTGCCCGCTTGTCCGGGAGCGCGGAACTCGGCCGTATCGCCGACTTGAGCGTGAGCACGGACGAGTTGACTTTCGGTCAGGATGACGCGAACATGCCAAGCCCCCGACGCGAGTTGAACAACGGGGGTTCCTTCGGGAATAAACCTGCCCAAGTCGGTGTCCTTAAGACAGTTTATGACGCGCCCGGATTGAGGGGCGGGGATGCGAAGTTCCGCGGCGTCGCTCAGAGCCTTGGTCAATGCGGCCTGGCGGCTCGCGGCGTCGATCTCGTGCTGCCGCGCGCGAGCCGGCTCACTGCCGGCGAAAGCGTCGCGACGTAGCTGGGCCGCTCGCAAACCGGCCCGGGCCCGGGCGATCTGCTCCAAGCTCTCGTCGTTGGATAAGTCCGCAAGGATCATTCCTGCGGTCACGTCCTCGCCGTCCGCGACACGAACGCGATCAAGGAACCCGCTGGCCAGCGCGCGAACGACGGTCTCGTGCTCGGTGGTTAAAACACCCGGGGCATGCACCCGACCGGGCACGGGAATGAAGACCATGCCCGCAGGCAGGATCAGCAGCACGAGGACGCTTACGGCGAACGCCCGTGCCCGGACAGACTGGACCTCGGCAGCGTACCACAAGTATCGCATGAGCCGCCGCACCGTGGAGAACAACAGAATGGCAAGATACCCGCCGCCAATCGCCGCACCGACGATGAACATCCGCGACGCCAACAGCGAGGCCAGGGCAATGAGCAAGCCGATGCGGTACACCGTCGCGGCGATTCCAAAAGTCGTGAGGATGATGCTCAGTCGGCGCGGCGAAGGGCAACCTGCAACGCGCGAAGGTATCGAGTCACCCGCGACCCGTTGGCATGGTAAGCCAAGGAAAAGTCGCTTGAGCAGGTTGACGACGTGCTGATTGGCTCGCTGCCTGAGGTTGGGGATTTCCAGCCAGTCGCTGAGAATGTAATAGCCGTCATAGCGCATGAGCGGGTTGATGTTGAACAGGACGGTGACCACACTGGCCAGAAAGAGGACGTTGTAGGCCAGACTATTGAGCCAGGAGGATTCCGTTGCCGCCCAGACAAACAGGGCGATGGCGGATAGGAAGCTTTCGACGTACATGCCGCCCAGGGACACGATGACCCGCTCGCGTTTGCGGGGGAAGCCCCACGCGGCGGTGGCGTCCATGTAGGCGCACGGGGTAAAGAGGATCAAGTACGCGCCCATTTCGGGCACGTGGCCGCCAAAGTGCTTGCAGGCGTAGGCGTGGCCCATTTCGTGGAATACCTTCAGCACGATGAGCGTCGTCCAAAGCAACGGGAGATTATGGGCGACTAGCACGCCATGGACGGGCTGGACCAGCTCGTTCCAGCGGCAAAATGCCACGTAGCCGGCCAGCCCCACCACGACAGCCCACAAAGCGAAGAACCAGGAGCTGAAGATCAGCCGCCCCACGTGCTTCGTGCGATCAAGGAACGAGTTGGGGTTCCAGAGGGGAATCCGCAGGAAGAGAAAGCCGAGCATCTTCTCGCGGCGCCTGGCACGCTCGCGCAGCTGATAGCGACGATAGAGCAGCTTGTCGTCAGAGACGGGCAGCTGCAGAAATCCGAGGCGGTGGAGGCGCACAACGAATTCGAAAAACCGCTCCTCATCTTCGGGCGCGAGGCGCTCGCGGCCTACCAGCTCATCGAAGATCCCTCCGAGCGTGCGACCGGCGTGGACGGCGCTGAAGAGTTCGTACTCTGCCACGGGCAGGCGCTGGCTCGCGAAGGTCATGGGATCGCGCACGATATAGCACGGCTCGCCGCGGAAGACATGACGACTGACTTCGAGGTCTTCGCGCAATCCCACATGAACGTTGCGCAGGTTCGTGACGATGGATGACTTGGGCTGCGGTTGCGGTGTCATAGCCACAGGTTCAACCGCAAATAATCAACGAAGCGATGGGTCAACACCCACAGGATGCGGCGCTCACCTACTTGAATGCGGGCGACTCCTTCCATGCCGGACTTGACCCAGGGGCTGTCCGTGGTCATCTCTGCCTCGGCCACGTACACGTTGCTGCCGCGGCGCAGCTCTGCCCCACTACGCAAGCGAGACAGAGCGAGCGACATCGCCTGAGTCGGGTCCGCGATCGCGACAAACTCCCCGGACAGGCCGGGAGCGACATGTTCCACAGCGTGCTGGGGCACTTCGATCTCCACCGTCCAACGATCCCGCGGAGCCACTTGAAACAAGGGATCACCCAGTTGCAGGACGGCGCCTACGGACTTGCGCAGGTCCCCCCACACGACTACTCCGTCAAACGGGGCGCGAATCAGCGCCCGTTCGATCCGCGAGTTCACGATCTCGAGCTTGGCTCGGACGAGCTCCTGATTGGCGAGGGCAAGCTGGGCCTCGACGGGCGCCCCGGCGGCCATTGCCCGATCGCGCTCGTGCTCGAGCACTTGCGCCTGGGCGGTCAGCTCCGTTTTCTGCTGGTCCAGCTCGCGGTGGTCGAATTCGCAGAGGACCTGGCCCTGACGCACGCGGTCTCCCTGCACGGCGTGGGCGTCACGGAGCACGCCCTCGAATGGAGCATGGATGTGGCGGACATGGGCGGGGGCGACGACGCAGGGCACGCTAAGCTCGTAGGCCATCGATCCGAAAAGAAGCTCAAGGGATCCCAGGGCCAGCAGAAAAACACCGACTTTGCGCCCCCACCGGCCGGGAGCAACGAGGCCCTCTATCGCGGATTTCGATGACTCCCAAACGTGTCGCGGCACGCTGCGGCGAGCCTGCATGAGCAAGGCGAGCCCGGGCATGAGCGGCTCCGTACGGGAACGGATCTCTTCCATTTGGTCGGGTCCAAAGGCCCGCTCGGAACGGCTCCTCAGGCTGAGAATCGCGACGATCCGGTCACCGAGGCGCAGGGGGATCGAAGCCACGGCGTCGCCGCGCGCCGCTGAATGCCATTGGCGGTGCAGGGCAAACTCCGCGCCGCTGGTCTGCTCGGCCCAGTCTCGCTGGCGGGGATGCACGATGGCCTGCCGACTGTCCAGGCACTCTTCCATCGCCGAGCGAAGACTGGCCACTCCGGGGCTTCTCCGATTGACTTGATCGAGTCCGGAGATGGACAGAATCCGTACATGTTGTCGTGTCACCCACCCCAAGGCGACCTGCTCGCAGCCAAGTTTGTTGCGCAGCTCGTTGGTGATGGCGAAGGCGAACTCTTCGGCGGAGTCGCAGGTGACGGCGCGAGACATACCGCGCTCGGCAACCGGCGCACCCGCATGGTCAGCGGAGGTGCGGCCGCCGAGCCGCGCCGTGCAGGCGGAAGCGAACCGGCAGAGGCCTTCCAGCGCTGCGAGACGCGTGGTCCAATCGACGTCCTGCCCCAGGGGGACCACCAACGCGATCGCGCCAACGGAGGGCCCGGCGGGATCGAAGAGCGTCGCGGAGAGGAAGGCAACTTTCGCATCCCCGCTCTTGGACTGGAGGAGCTTGGCGCGCGGTCGGGCCTCGGTCAGCGACTCGGTGAGGAAACCCTGGACGCTGTTCTTCCAGAATCGCGGATCGGTGGGACCGGTGTGCGCGTCGTCCTGGACGACCTCGGCCCCGTAGCGAACGTGAAGGGCGCCGTATGGGCTGGCGAAGGTGCGGACCACGACGCGCACTAAGTCGGCAAAGAATCGTGCCCGTGAAGCGCTGACCTGAGCCAGTTGGGCAATGTCGCCGTAGGGGTCTGCGTGGGAGTTCTTCGCCGGTGATCGTGATGCCTCAGATTGAGTGTAGTTCACGGGCGGACTCATCCCACGGACCGGGGGTCAAAACTGCTCCTGCCGTCATACCTGGCTTGGATGCTCACGTCGTCTCGTCTCCGCTCCCGGAAAGGTCAGCTGATCAAGGATGATTCCGGACGCACCGCGGCGGCTTCGGGCAGGCTGATCGGCGTAAAAAAGGCAAAGCCCGCCTCGAAAGCGTCCTCGCGGACCAGGCGGCAACGAACGCAACGTGCGAAGGTCAGCGGAAGGTCGAGTGTCTTGCGATCGAACTGCAACCGATAGACATCGCCCACGTTCACAGGAATCGGGAAGAGGGCGCTGCAGCCGCCCGCGGAGACGTCACCGGTCACACCCTTGATTTTGAGGGTCAGGAGCTGCGTGGCATTTCCGGGTTGCAGGATGACGGCGGCCTTGATCGCCAGCCGGAAGTGAGCGCGCTGACGTCGGATTTCATCGGGCGTGTTGCGCTCCAGGTCACGCAGGACGCTGAAAGCCTCTTCACTCGTGATCTGGCCGGCTACGTCGTTTGGGTCATCAAACATGAAAGCTCCCTCGTACGACTTAGCGTCCGCTGGTCCCGCGCGACGGTCCGGGTCCGGAGATGCCGGCGGGCAACCACTCTTCGTCCACGATGCTCGCAAAATCGACGACGACCTTCATCCCCGACATCCACTGGGCGTCGGCATTGTCCACGGCGAGCTTAACCTTGAAGGTCTGGCTGCCGGCGTCGACGACGCGACTGGCCAGGATGACGGTTCCCACGCGTGCCGCCCACTGTGAGTCGGCAGGTCGCACCCAGAAGCGGTCCCCGGCATGGATGCGGGAAGCCAACTCCACCGGGCAATCGGTGATCACTTTCAGGGGATTGAACTGCACGAGCGTAACGATTCCCTCGAGCTCGTTGACCGTTTCAGCGACGTGCTTGTGATGCTGGGCCACGTAGCCGTCGAAGGGACTTCGCAAACGAAACTCCTCCAGCGCGGCCTGCTCGCGCTCGAAGGCTCGCAGCGCCTGGGCCTGATTGAAGTGTGCCAGGTCGTACTCGATGCGGGTGATCTGCTCCGCGGCCACCGCGTCGCTGAGTTCCTTTGAGGATGCCTGCTCATTGCCGTGGAGTTTCATCAGCCGATCGAGATCGCGGCGGGCGTGTTCCCATTTGGCGCGGGCGTGATCCATGTTCAAGGTGGTCTGCGACGTGGCTTTGGCCAGCTCGGTGCGGGCTGCCTGGACGCTTTCATCCAGATTCACAACCAGTTCCCCGCGGCGCACGGGACTTCCTTCCGGCAATTTGATCTGCGCAATCCGGGCGGGCTGTACGCTGGCGAGAGTGGCCGTTTCGTAGGGCGCGGTCATGCCGACGACTTGGGAAGGCGTGCGCGAGGTCGCGAGATCGCCTCCCAAGACCGCCCGAGGGACGAACATCGCAAGAAATGTAAGTAAGCCCAAGCCAGGACGCACCAAGACCGGTCTCCTCCAGTCTACATGATCTATGCATCTGTTTCGGTCGGGATGCGTGTGCCGTTTAGCAGCGCAGGGATTGAGGCATTGGCAGCGCAGACATGATCGGACCGCTCCCGCTGTCGTTCCGAGAATTGCTGGCGTCTGCTCACTTAACTTTAACTAGCACTACAGCGCTAATTGTCATGGCGTTTGAGTCGTGAGGTTTTGGCGGTGCGGTTGCGGGCTTGGTGGTACTGGATGATGCGGGCGGTGCGTT
>SBAX01000319.1 GCA_005240095.1 Phycisphaera mikurensis | reverse complement strand
TAAGCTTCCCCGTGCGTCCTAATGTAACGCCAATGCAGAAAAAAGCCCAAACGAAAAAGAAGTGAGGATGTACAGTATTGCTTCCATTTAATATCTGTTTCGGAGAATCCGTTTCTAGAGGGCTCGATGGGAGCGCCTCGCGCGTTGTTGAGGCGGGGCTCCGATTGGCGGGGCCTTGGGGGAAGCCGAAATAGGCAGGACGACGTATGAAGTGCTATAGGTCATGTTGGTTTAGGGTCTGCAATCCCGATGGATTCGTAGGGATTCGGCGTGAGGACCGTTCGCTGATCATCTTCCTTGCAATACTCGTCGGATCGAGCGTTGGATGCGCGCCGGGATCGAGCATGCCGATTCCGCCCGGCACCGCGCCCGCGTACGCGGTCCGGTTCGCCAACGGCGAGCTCGTCGATTCAACCAGCCCCGACCTAGGGCGGCGAGTTGATGCTCGGTTGAGCGATGAGGGCGAAGGCTATTGGCAGCTCACGATCCGCGCGCGGACCGAGGCGATCAAGGAACTCTGGTTCCCCTGGGAGCCGGGCGAGACAAAGCTGGGCGAGAGTAGCGCAGATGACGTGCTCTACTTTCCGCACTGGATGGGTCAGGCCCGCAAGGCCGACGCCGCAAACCCATCCAAGTGGGAGGGACGCTATTATCCCGGGCAGGGCTTTGCTCCGCTTGCCGTGATCGCCGACGACACCCGGGCGCGGATGGTGGCTGCAGCGAACTGGCCCCCTCGGAAGGTGTTCGTCGCCTACAGCCGAAACCGCGTTGGGCTGCGCTACGACGATCCGCTCAAGCCCGGCGAAGCTCGCACCGTCCAAGCTTTGATCGTCACGGCCAGCGGACAAGCCGCGATGGGCAATCACCCGTGGCACACGGTTCTTGATCGATACAAAAGGTTTCTCAACACCAACATGGCCTTCGAGGGCCTTTACCCCATTGCCTATCCCTCGTGGATCAAGACCATTCACGGGTGGCAGAACGTGCAGCTCCAGAACCTCAAGGACCACGAGCTGGACCGTGTGGCCGCCAATTGGCAGCGCTTCCGGGGTATCTTTCCCTGGCTGCAGATGTGGGGGCAGATGAGCGACGTGTTTCCCAGCCCCGGCAAGGAAACCGGCTGCTGCCTCCAGACGTCCACCATGCATTCCCGCTACCAGAGTGTGCTGCCGCCGCTGCTGGAGCGGGTGCGCCGCGAGGGCCACTGGGGGTTCTACTGCCGCCCGCGTTCGCCCTATGGATCGATCACTGGTGAGGGACGCACGGAAACGGCGAGCCGGCAGTTCCTTCTCGACTGGGTCAATCGCAACCGCTCCGAATACGGGGCGAATGCTGTCTACGTTGATGTGCTGGGAGCCGAGTATTTCGGCGACGCCCTCGCCGTCGCCCGCATGTTCGGTCGCGAGCTGCCCATGGAGACGGTGGTCGAGATGCCCATGGACGTCTTTCCGACGGCGTTTCTGATCAGCGGGTGCCTCTGGGGGTGCTCGACTCTCCCCGGGCAGAGCTTGGCCGATCTCTCCGATACCCATCCCTGCGTGAGTCTACCGGCATTCGGGCGGTACCTGCTGAGCGACCGGATCTTCTTTCTCGGCGAATCCAACGGGGATCACGCCTGGTGGGGAGCATTCCGCGGGCACAACTACTGGACGGAGCGGCAGGCCTTCCTTCTGGGGGCCAAGTTCGACGCCATGAGAATCGCAGAGAGCGACAAGACGCCGGATAAGCTCAACTACGCCCTGGAGCTGATTCTGGGCGAGCGCGAGCGGGTCGGCTGGTGGGACCGGCAGCCGGAGTACCTGGATCGCGCCGGCGTATACGATGTTCCTGAGGGCGTCGATGCACGCCGCTTTCGAGGGCGGCACGGAGAGGCGCTGTTGGCAATCGATAATTGGGCGCGCCGTGGGGGCACGCTTAGATTCCTCGGTCGGGAGATTCAGGTGCCCGATGGAAAGGTTGCCATCCTCGTAGACCCATAGCCGATGCGCCAGCCATGAATGCGATCATCATTCTGATCCATTGTCTTACAACCGTCGTGTGCGCCATGGAGTGTCTTTCGGCGCTGCGCGACCTGCGCGGACGCATCGGCAAGCTACTGATGTTTTTGGCGCTGGGGCTGATCCATGGTGTGGTTCCCGCGTTGACCCCGGGCGAGCTTTATCTGGCGTCCTTTTCCACCAGCAGCCGCCTTCATGCCGCGGGGTTGGCGTTCGTGGGCGTAGTGCTGTTTTCTGCCGGATGGCGGATGTTCGATGCCTATCGGGCGCGCTTCCACGGGCTCTCCGACGAACTCGTTGCGGTCATCGACAGCCCCGATGGGCAGGCGCTCCTGCGGCGGTTGTTCTGGTCCTGCGCGGTGCTGGGCATCGTATCGTGGGTGGTTTCCATCATCGCCATGGACATTCCCTTGACCGAGGTCTTCCGCAAGGCGCGCTTCACCCGCCGCGGGGAGGAATTCTACCTGGCCACCATTGCTCAGTATTTCGTGCTCCTTTCCATCATGCCGGGCTTTTTGTGCTTTTTCCTGCCGCGAGGCTACCGCCCATTGGGAATGGCCTATGCTCTGGGCATGTCCCTGCTGTTCTTTCTGGCCAGCCAGGGGTCCCGGGGCAACAGCCTCGGACTGCTCGGGGGGCTGCTGATGGGATACACGATCCGGCATCGCGTGGCCGTGCATCGCGTCGTGGCCATCGGGGCGGCCTGTGTCGTGTTGGTGCTGCTGGCCGTGGCGTTGTACGACATTCGCAAGACCATGTCGCGGCAGTCCGTCGGCGAAATGCTCGCCGCCATTGCCTCGCCGGAGACGTACCGCGATGCTCTGCTTCGCGACCCACTGAACTATCACCTGTTTCTCATTGCCGCGGTGGAGTATTTCCCCGATCGACATCCTTACCTCAATGCCGCGACCTACCGGCGCATGCTGGTGTTTTTCCTGCCGCGGCGCTACTTCTGGCAGATCAAGCCCGCTGATCCCAACATGACCTTCGCGGAAGTAGTCGATCCCCATAGCGCCACGCAGCTCACGACTATCCCACCGACCATGATGGGCGATGGGTACATCAATTTCTGGGGCTGGCCGGGGATTCTCATCATGTTCGCCAACGGTGTGGCCTTTGGGTATGCCCATTGGAAGATGCGCACCAACATCCTCTGGTTCATTGTCGTGGGATCCATGTTTGTGCGCTTGGGTGTGGTGGGCGTCCGAGGCCAGCCCTATGAAACCCTGATCACGGGCGTATGGTCGCTTATCGCCGTCTGGACGCTCGGGCGAATGTGCGGGTTCTCCTTCTACGAAGCAAGACGCATCGCAGCGCCGGCCGCTTTCCTGGCGAATCAATCCCACAGGTACTCGCAGCCCGCGAGGGGATACTGAGGCTTGCCCATTTCCGCGGCACAGTCTGAAACGAAGGACGTTGGCCGAATGCAGCAGGTTGTTTCGCTTGTAAGAGGTGTGGCATCCAATGCCCGCGTTCGGACGGAGATGTCGTGGGTCATCGCCCACAAGCTCATCGAATTCGTCCTGGTTTTCGTGGGGCTCAAGCTCTACACCAACCTGATGACGCGGGAGGCGTTCGGGGAGTTCAACCTCGCCCTGGCGGCCGTGGGACTGCTCGGCGACGCCTTCGCCATGCCCATCGCCCATGCTTACTACCGCTATGCAGGGCAGGCGGAAGCCAGAGGCGCGGCGCGCTCCGCAGCCGTATCCTTCCTCCGCTGGTACGCCCTGACTACGGGCACGATTGCCCTGATCGCCATCGCCCTGACGCATCCACTGTCGGGTTGGCTGCAAATCGGGGCCTATACGTCGCTGGCCACGGGGTTGCTGCTCTTTGCCAATCGTTGGCGCGGGCTGGGCGTGGAGCTGCTGGAAATGCGCCGCGAGCGCCGCGCCGCCATGGTGCAGAATCTGGGCTTCGTGCTGGCTCAGACACTCTTCGTCGGCATCGCTCTTTGGACGTGGCAAGGCTCAGTTGCCGCAGGCCTTGCTGCCTATGCGGGGGCCGCCGCATTGTTCGTCGTCACCGGAACACTGCCGCTCATGCGCGGCGTGCTGGCGAGGTCGTCGAGCACGGCGCAGCATGAACTCGGGCGGCTGGTGATTGGGTTCGGGATTCCCTACGGAGCGCTGCTGATCTGCCAGTGGGTGCAGACCTTTTCCGAGCGGTACGTGCTCGGCATTCGGATGGACTTGGATTCGGTCGGGGCGTATGTGGCCGCCTACCAAGTGTGCGGCGTTCCTTTCATGCTCTTCTCCTCCGTGTTGAACTGGTTCGGCGTTCCCATCGCCTACGAGCGGGCTCGCGACGTGAATGATCCTCGACAGCTCTGGGCAGCGGACAAGGTCTTGTTGCTCTGCGTATTTGGTTATCTCGCTCTCGGGCTCGCCATGTTGCCGCTGTATGCGCTCTGGGGAGCCAGAATTACGGAACTGCTGACCAGCAGCAAATATGTGCTGCCCACGGCAATCCTCCTGAGCTTGGCGGCGGCAAGATACATTCAGTGTCTGGGTGTGCTCTTGCAGGCTTTTTTTGCGGTTCACCAACGGATGGGGAAATCCCTGCTGTTTCGCTTCCTAGGCGGGCTGCTGGTTGTCCCGATTTCCTGGTTCGCCGTGGGAAGATACGGTTTGCACGGCGCAGCCGTGGGCGTGCTGGTGAGTGGTGCGATCTACACGCTCATGGTCTGCGCGAGCCCGGGAGGGTGTTGGCAGTTGATTCGCAGTGCCTATCGCGCCTATCGGGCGGGCCCGGTGTCATGAGCGTGCACTCGGGAGAGCGACGGTATCGCATCGGGGTGATTTGCGACACGCCGTCTATTCAGCTTTCGGCGCAATACGACACCCTCGCGGAGCTGAGCGAGTTCGAGTTCGTGATGCTCCTGCGGTCGCCCAAGCACATCAACCCGGCGTGGGCGCCGCGGCCTCCCACGCGGACGCGGTTCGAGGTCCTGGATCAGCTGCCTTTGCTTCCGCGACGCGCCCGCCCGTTTCTCAATGTTCACGTGGCCCGCGTTCTGGACCGCCACAACTTCGACGCCATGATTGTGCACGGCATTTATGACAACGCCGCGGTGTGGAAGAGCATCTGGTGGTGCAAGCGTCGCCATCGCCCGTATCTGCTCCGCTGTGACGGCAACATCAAGAAAGAGCTGGAAAAGCCCGGTCGCCGCCGGATCCGCCGGGCCCTGGCCCGAAGGAACATCGAAGGCGCCGCGGCCCTCCTGAGCATCGGGACGCAGAACTGCAAGTACTACGAATTCCTGGGCGCCGACGAGCAGAAGATGTTCATGGCCCCGTGGGAGATCGACTACACGGAACTGGAATCGCACCTCGTCGCGACCCGCCCGAAACGAGAGGACCTGCGCGCGGCGCTCGGCGTGGGCGAGGGAGTGGTCATTTCATCTATCGGCCGATTAACTCCGCTGAAGGCTTTTCAAGACGCCATCGACGCGGTGGCCAAGCTGGTGACATCAGGATGGCCCGCGACACTGCTCATCGCCGGGGACGGGCCGTTTCGGGCGCGGCTGGAGGCGCTGGCGCGGGCGCTCCCGGCGGGCGCGGTTCGGCTGCTCGGCAACCTGACCCGACACGAAATCGTGGAGTTACTGGTGGCATCGGATGTCTTCGTGATGCCGTCCCGGGCAGAGGCGTGGGGACTGGTGATTAACGAGGCGGCGCTGGCGGGCCTGCCCATCGTGGCGACCGACGCCGTGGGGGCCGGGCCGGACCTGATCGTTCCGGGGCGGAACGGATTTATTTACGCCGCCGGGGCCGTCGATCAACTCTACGAGGTGCTCTTGCCGTTGGTGGAGCAAAGGGAGATGCGTGAATCGATGGGGCGAGCCAGCCGGGCGGTGCTCGACGAATGGCGACAGCGCTTCCCGATGAAGGAAGGGTACCGTCAAGCCCTTCACCGCGCGCTGGAACCGCAACCGCGTCGATCGCCAGTCAGCCCCCGCGCGCTCAAGGTGTTGATCACCGGCTCGACGCCCGGCTTGGGACTGGCGTTTCAGTTTGTGCAACTAGCCGTGTGGCTGAAACACCAGGGCGTGGACGCGATCATGACGGGCTGCGACGGCGAGGCGACGCCGGGCCTGTTTGACACCCTGCGGCAGGCGGAAGTGCCATTCGTGGACGTGCCCGGGCTTCGGCGCACGGGCATGCCGCAGTTGTTGCGCCCCTCGGGCGCGCTTTCGCGAGTATATGATGAGTTACGCCCGGACGTGGCGCTGGTAACCACCGTTGGTCACGCGGCCGAGTCGCGCGGGCGGCGGCGTGGCGATCCCTGGGTCGTGTGGTGGTTGCAGAGCGTGCGGAATACGAAGTTCTACGCCCCGCTGGCCCGCAAGCTCGCCGCCCATTCCGTCAACCGCCACAGCGACCAGGTATGGACGCAGTGCGAGATCGAACGCCGCGAGATGCTCAGCGCGGGCGTGCGTGAGGATCTGATGAGACTGGTGCCCACGCCCATCGACGTGGGGTGGTGGAGACGGGCGGCGGAAGATGCGATGCCGGGGGAGTTTGCGGCGGTCGCGGCGGCGAAGGCGGAAGGGCATCCCATTCTTGTGTATCCGGCTTCGCTTCTGCCGGCCAAACGACATGATACGCTCCTTCGCGCCGCAGCGATCGTCAAGGAGCGGTTTCCCAACCTGTTTATCTGTTGCCCGGGGCGATACAGCGCGGCGCCCCTACGGCCGCTGATGCACAGTCTGGGTTTGGACGGTCGGGTGATGTTCACCGAGTCGCTGATCCGGCAAGAGGCCATTCCTCCCTTGCTGCAGGCAGCTGACGTACACGTCTTCCCTTCGGAAAGCGAGACCTATGGCAAGGCCTTGATCGAGGCTTTCTGCATCGGCGTGCCCACGGTGTGCACGCGCGTGGGTGTGGGGCTGGAAGCCGAGCAGGCGGGCGTGGCCTTGGTGTGCGACATCGGGGACTTTCGGGCGATGGCGCAAAACATCCTGTCGGTTCTGGAAAGCAGCCCACGTGCTGAGGAGATGCGTCGCAAGTCGCGAGAATGGATAGACCGCTGTTACTCATTCGAGGCCGCGGGCGCGAAGATGATCGGGCTTCTTCGGGAACTGGCGGATCGCCGGCGTGATGAATGACCATCGTCGCAGTGGATCGTTGCGCGTGGCCGTGCTGGCGCACAACCTCCGCGCCGCCGGTGGATTATCCGTGGGGAAGAATGTGATCGCGTCTCTGGGACGGGTACGGCCGCACCACCGCTACCTGATCTTCATGCCGGCCAACGTGGGCTATGAACAGATCTCCAAGCCCGCGGAGACGGATTGCCGGTTTTTCGAGCGCGGCGACGGGTGGAGGGGCCAGTATCGCTTTGAGCGGCGCGAACTGCCGGAGGCGGTGGCAGCGTTCGGGCCGGATGTGGTCTGGGGGCTGGGTAACTTCGGACTGGTGCGCCCGAATTGCCCGCAGGCGGTTCTGGTTCACAAGCCGCACTACATCTATGGACCGCAGTTCCAGCGGCGGGAGCTGCTGCGCTATCGAATGCTGAATGCGATTGGGCGCCGGCGGCTGGCGCGGTGCCTGCCGGCCACGCAACTGGTGTTCTGCCAGACGAAGACGGCGTGTAGCCGTTTTCGGGAGACATTCGGGTATGCTGGGCGAACGGCGATCATGCCCAATGCCGTGTCACAGGTGACCCTTAGCGGCAGCGCCGCGGCCAGGCCCGCGGTCTTCGAGCGGCTCGGCGGAAAGTTCGTGCTCTTTTGTCTTACGAAGTATTATGCCCATAAGAACCTGGAAGTCCTGGCGGAGTTGTTCGAGCGGCACGGCCAGGCCCTCGAC
>SBAX01000204.1 GCA_005240095.1 Phycisphaera mikurensis | reverse complement strand
ATTGCCAGCCTAGCCGGTTGGTTGTCGGGAAGCCGTCCGCTTGCACAAACCGCTGCGGGTTCGCCACTTAGCAGAGGTGCACCGTATCACCGACCGCTGGGCGCCACGGACGATGGCCTTCTGCACGCGATACGCGGCGAAGACGGTGCCGGCCTCGATATGCAGCGCCTGCGGGGCGACGGCGGTTTCGAGCTGACCTACGCCATCCCCAGCCGATCGAGCGTGCTCAGCAGTAAATGAGCCGCCCAGATCTTCATCGCGTCGGCATCCGATGGAAGCGTTATTCGCTCGCGCTGCAGAACCCACGTCATCGTGCGTACCAATTCCCGCGGGCGATCCATCAGAAGCCGGTTCCACATGAGCCACTGCTCGGTCGTCACCGGCACGCCGGGCGGCGATAGAACGCCCCCCGCTCCATCCTCCAGCAGGCACCCCATCAATGTGACCACCGGGTTCGTGTCTGGACGCAATACGTGCTGGTACATGAGCCTCAAAGCGTCTGCGGCCTGTCGCCTGATCCTGTTTGCGAATTCGCCCATATACGTCCTCCTGCGATAAAGGTTTGAGTAACTCGTACGCGGTCTGAACGGAAAGCCCGCTGCCGGTGACGATGTCCGACTCGGTCAGTGCCCGGCCGTCATGGTCGATCACGATGACCTGGTTGTCGAAGGTCGTACCGAATTTCGCGTACACGCTCCCGTCGATGCCGATGTTCGCCCGAACACGGAAGCGCTGTTCGATCTGGGCCCACCACGCCCGAAACGCCGGCCGATCCAGGGCCATGCCGCGACCGACGATGGCCACCAGACGACCGCCGGGCTTTAGGCGCAGCAACGCCTGCTCAACGTGCCTTGCTCCGAAATGTGTGCTGTGTCCCTTGACGCGACCGCCAGTGGCGGAAAACGGCGCGTTCATCACGACCACGTCGTAGAACTTGTCCGCCGGAAGAAGGTTGTCGAGCCGTTCGGCATCAAACGCGGTCGACTCGAATCCCTGCAGCGACAACAGACTTCTCCGGCGTTCGTCAATTTCGTTGGTGTCCACATCGGCGCCGGCCAGCCGCGCCAGGACTGCGATGTTGCCGGTGCCCGCACTGGGTTCGAGCACGATCATTCCGGGCCGCAGCGCCGCGGCCGCCCCAACGAGCAACGCTTGGGCCGGCGGGGTGCTGAATTGCTGGAAGTCAATCTGGTCCTGGCTCCGCCGCGTTTGCGTCGGAAGTCGTGCCTGTTCGGCGAGAAGCTTGTCCATCGCGTTCCGAACGTCACCCAGGTCCAGTCCGACTCGCTCGAGGTAAATGTTGAATCCGGCTTCCGCGGCATCGTACGCGTCACGTGCGTGCGCGACCGAGCTTCCGAAGATGTCGCGAGCTAAGCGCGATAGTGCAGGATTGTCGAACGCAGTGCCTGCTTCGGCCTCCAGCAACGCAGCAAACCGGAGCGCAAACTGGCACTCGGGGCGGTCATGTACGGGAACCGTGCCAGCGGCGGTGGGATCGGCGGGCGAATCGAAATCAAACAGCATTTGAACAGCTTGACCCGCACCAGGGCGGTCCGCGTTCTCGTCGCTCGTTTGGCGATCGACAAGAGTCGCTTTCCTGAGTTCACGGGTCATGATCCGTCCACGTAATGCATCGAGAAGTGTTATGCCTGGCGGACGGAAGCATGTTGCATGGGGAATGACGCGGGCGATGGTTACGGTGACTGGATGGCAAGTGACGCGCGTGTAGCACGGTTATCGTTCCCGCATGGTCGCATTTGGAGGAAGCCGGTCTTCGTTCGAAGAAATCGGCCTTACGATGATCTCGGCGCGTGTGAAGCTGGTGACCGCTTCCTGGCAGACGCTGTTGACTTTGGTTGGGAGTCCAGTTATGTTAAGCTCCGACAGGGGCGATTCCTGGGTGCGCATTGGTGCCGTGCGGGGGTTTGGACCCTTCGCCTGGCGGACGGATCCCCAATCGTTGGAGCCGGAGGTCTACGGCGTCCGCGCAACGCAGCAACGTTCCGCGAGGGCCGCAATTACGGCCGACACCGCCGGAGCGATAGGCTGAGGGGCTACGGTTTTTTCGCGGGCGAGGGCACTTTGACGGCACCGGTCCTCAACCGTCAGGCAACACGTGGTCCAAGGTGCGGACGAGGTGCGTGGACGATGGCGGTGGAGGATTCCTGGTCCGCCTGATAGACTCCCCGGCACGGTACCGGCAACGACGTTGCCGTGCGGCCTCCGCCGATCGGTTGCAAGGGTCGGTGGAGGCCGAACCGCTCTTGCGGCGGCCCCTCTTCGCCCCACGTCATCTGCGAAGTCCAAAACGCGGAGTTTTTGCCGGGCAGCGTCCTCCTGGCGCTGCGTGATGTAGTTCCATCGCTGATTCCGAACGAGGTACACGAACAGGCCCGCGGGGTTGCTGGTCCCGACGGCACAGGCGTGCTCGGCGGCGCCAAAGAAACGCAGCCGGTCACATTCGGTTCGCGAAATCAACTGCCGTTCAACGGCCTCGGCGTAAAGCAGGCTGAGCCTTTGCGTCTCCCGAAGGTCGGAAGGAAGGAGACGCCGCAGGCTGGGTCGCGATTCTGTTTTCGTTTGCTTGCAAATACCAACAGGTCTGCGTTGAGCGGGTTTCTGGTTCTTAGATCGATCTCTCGAAGAGAGTTCCTGATCTTGATATAGGGGTGGCGTTTTGGTTGTGGAAAACTCCCTGGGGGGTGGCGATCCGCACGAGTGACCAGCTCGACGAGGAGACCACGTGAGGTTGACCAGCGTCGGCATGCCCCAGCGATTCAACCGATTCTGACTCGTCGCCCGAGGAACGAGCCAGCCATCCTCGATGAGCTTCTTTCGCGCCGATTTGATAGTTCGCACGTCGACCTCGAAGATCTCGGAGATCCACGAGGGCTTGCATGTTCCGCCTGAGACGCAGCAACCGCGCCGGTAGTACAGGCACCTGAATAGGTGTCCAAGGCACGTTGCAATAGTCGAACGGCGTTTGGTCCTGGCGAGGTATCGAAGCAGCCGGCGGGGAACAGGTATCTTGCGAGAATTATTCGTGACGCCGGCCAGGCGGTCGTTCAGCCCCTCTGGATCATGCACACGCAGTTCCAACGCGGACACGGGCAGGTAGACCTCCGTTTCGGACCAGCGCAAAAGGCCGGTGCGCTCCAGCCGCCGGATGGACCCGCGGATATGCTCGCCGCCGACACCAGCGATAAGCCGGTGCAGTTCATCGGCGTGGTATCTCGGCTCCTGGCCATCCTGGAGGCCGTATCGCCTCGCTACAAGCTCAAAACAGGCCAGCCATACCCGGAGGTCTCGCAGTTCGATGTTTCCGCGTCTGAAGGCCCACCAGGCGCCCAGAAGCGATTCTACAGGGACAAAGCAGAACCCCCCGACCGGTTTGCGGGCAATCTGTCGGATGGGGAAGTCATTGCGCGAAGTTGCAAGGTTCATTCTCCGGTACCATGGGTGGCGGGCAATTCGAGGACGCCCGCGTTGTCCCGGGGAGAAGAACGCGTGAACGGCAGACGAGTGCCGGGCGGCACCGAGAGGTTGACAAGGGCAACAGAGTGCGCTACGAAAGAACCTGGTGACGGTCTTTCGTGTTCCTTGCAGTTTGTACTCCAGGTGACGACTGTACGCGGATGGGAGAGGCGGCCGTTCCGGCGGTCGCCCTTACCCGCGTGATTGCCTCATTCTCGTCCCCCTAAATGTTCCATTTCGATAGCCCTTACGATGTCGGAGCATGGTCTGACGTCGCAAGGTCCGCTCCTGACGGTAGATCAGACCGACGCGTCACGGCAAGATGAATTCTGATTTTCCCGACGGCCCGCATGCCGGAAGGCGGGAATGCCAAATGGGGCGCAACGGATTCGGCCCCTCGTGTTCGAGGGACCGTCTGGGGAAGCGACCCGTAACCAAGGCTTGCCATCTTTATGCCGATTGCGCTATGTTGGTCGCTGGGAGTCATGTCCGCCCTCGCACTTCCGGCCGGCGGGCGAGCACGCTTGCCGGCATGCGGAATGGCCGAGTATCGACAAGCGGCCAACGGGCAGGCGCTATTCTTAAGTATCACTTCGGCTTCGACAGACATGGATGGGCAATTACCACTGGGAATCACGATTGCCGTCGGCAATGAAAAGGGAGGCGTGGGTAAGACCACGAATACGGTCCATGTCGCTGCTCTGGGTCTTTGCGGATATCGGTGCCTGATCATCGATCTGGATCCGGCGGCCGGGGCAACCAAACACCTGGGTGTACCCGAGAACAGTTTCGCGGGCACGCTGGAGCTGCTGACCACCGACGAAACGATCAGGACCCTGGCCATCGAGGACAACATGCCACGGGGCGTGCATTTGATTCCCTCGCGCCCGCAGCTTTGCGAGCTGGAAGCGATGCTGTCCAAGTTCATCGACCGAACCCGCATCCTGGACCGGGCGCTGGCCAGTGCCCGGCAGCTCTATGATTTCGTTTTCCTGGACACCCCACCGTCAGCCGCAGCGCTGACTACGATCGCCGCCTACGCCTCATCGGAATGGTTCCTGCTCTCGGCTTTCCCGCATCCACTCTCGTTGGCCGGGCTTACGGAGGCATTCAAGGACATCGCCGACGTCCGGGCGCACCGCAACCCCGAGCTCGAGGTCCTCGGCATCGTGTTCACCAACGTGGATGGACGAGCGACGAAGCTCCGCGCGGAACTGGACGCCCTGGTCGACGAGGTCATGCCCGGACGGAAGTTCCGCACGTCCATTTCGCAGGCAGTCATTATTCCAGCTCTTTCGGGCAAGGGGAAGACCCTCTTTCAGGTGCCCAAGTGTCAGCGTTTGCCGGTTGCCCACCAGTACCGGCGACTTGCGGCCGAAGTGGAACATCGCGTCCGGAACCGCGAGGCGTTTCTGGCCGGAACGCTCGGCCCGTTGAAGGACGAACGACCTCAACCAACGATCTGGATCGCTGATCAGCTTTCCATGTTGCCGGGGAGGTAGGTAACTCTTGGCGAAAGCACTCCAACAACGCCCGCCGTCAAGCTCCGTGGCCCGCCTGCTCGACCGGACGGCAGTCTCCCGGGCACTTGGATCACCTGCGCCAATGTCGGCTGAGCATGGCAGCGCACATTGTCGCAACGAGCAATCGACGCCGAGCGGGTCCGATGGGAGCGGATTGATCAAGCGGGAGTTCGTCCTCAGCGCGGAAACCGACGAATCCCTGTCCAGGCTTGTGCAGGTCCTTCGCGGAGCAACCCGCAGCCGACTCACCTACAGCCACGTGGCCCGCGCCATCCTCATCGGGATCGAACACTGCATGACGACGATCGCACGCGAGGCCTCGGCACTTGGTCCGATGAAGCTCCCGAGTAACGCCAAGGGCCGGGATAGGGACCGAGAGGCTTTCGAGCGGCGCTTAGCCGGCGTGCTCCTGTTCGGTATTCGATCGGCGCCATCCCTTGACGTTCCTTCACGCACGGCTGAGGGCTCTCGTATCGGTCAGGATTGCCCAACGGCGTCCCTAAGCTGAGCGTCCGACGAAGCTCGGCGAAAGTGTGTAACCCTTGGTGAGAAGGAAGGACGAGCGCGATCGTAACGGTGAGACCTCCTGCCCGGCTCTGGGTCGCTTTTGGCCGGACTGACATTTCGGCGGGAACGACGCTTTGAGCGCGTGAACTTTCGACCGAGCCGGGCTTCGTCTTCCGTGCGATAAAGAGATGCCCTCGTCCTTACCGACGACCTTAGCACAGGCCGTAACGCAAGTAAAACACTATCCCAGCCGTGGGGAGGACGGGCGGCTTGTGATAGTGACACATCGTGTCATTTTTTCATGAGAAAAACGTGATTCTGTTCGTGGAATGCGCTATGCTCGCGTCCGCGAAACGTCGTTTCGCGGTCGTCAGCGACGCAAACGCGAATCGCTGGACGTTCATCATCACGGGCTTCGGTACTCGGTAAATCCAGGCTCACCACCTGGGCTAAGAGGGCGGCCTTATCACCCGCCATTGCCGTTGGCCCGTAGCGCCGGATCGCCGCGAGAGTGGCTCGTCCGGTGCGAGGGAGGCTCTAGAGAGTAATCTCCCGACTTGTCGGGAAGTAATCCTCTGGTTCTATCCCATCGTGGTGTCATCTCGTGACACGGTCTTTGACAAAGGGCGACCGGGAAAGACCCTTGACACGCCACGTCCGCCTTCGGCGGACTGGTTGCGAAGCAACCATCGAGCAGAGCTCGATGCGGTGCGTCAAGGGCCGTGGCAGTTGAAGCGGGTGCAAATCCCTCCGCGGGGTTCGGGGCAAAGTCCGCCGTGGGCGGACCATCGGGTGCAAATCTCGTGAGCCTCGTTCAACGCTGGCCGGCGTCGGGAGCTCGTTTGCCTTGAGGCAGACGACCGGAGCGATGACAAGCTTCGGGGTTCCGCCGAAAAAGCGGACTGCGAGAAGCGTAACGACGAAAGGGGCGTCAAGCCCTTGCCGGTAAGTGCAACTCAAGACGGTGCCGAACCGCGCTAGAAAGACCTTCGCCGAACGGTAAGCCGAGCTTCTGTTTTCGTAGGCTGAAATCCCGCCACAGGCGGGGAAAGTGTGGCCGGTCGGAAGGCTGGTACATGTGGCGATTGTTCCGCCGAAAACGGGCGGACTGGTCAAGCGACGTGATGGGTTGCACGACGACTGCTGCTAACCGGGGAAGGACTATGGCTTCCGGGGTGATAGCCGGTGCCTGAGCGTGTCACTCAGGTGCTTCAACCGCCGTAGTCTGGGAGCGGGGGCCAAGTACGAGGTAGCGGAAGCTACGCGGAGCCGCTGCAAGGCAGTGGCGGGGCCGTTTGCGCATCAACGGGTGGTGCCGGGTGCGATGCAACGAGGAAAGGCCTGACGGGCATTTGATCCTGTGATGATGACGTGCCGGCCGGGTTCTTCGCCTTCGGCGGAGGCCCGGCCGGCTTCCTTGGTTGGAACCGATTCAGCGGGCCAAAGAGGTCTCGCCTGACGGCGAGGCGTCTTTTGTCAGCGGAAGGACGACGGACACCCGGCGTGTACCTGGTGTCCGTCAGCGGTTTTGGTTCGCAACAACCATGAATTGGTGTGCTGCTATTCGAAAGAAAACGGCACGCATTCAGCGTTGCGGATGGAGGTGTTGCATGAAGGTCAAGGTTTCGTGTCGCGGAGGTTCATCGGTGCACAAAGGAGGTGATCCCAATGGGTTGGTGGAAGACGGTTGGTGGGGCCGTCATCGGCGACGGTCCGGCGAACGTGCTGGATGAATACGCTGAGCGCGGCGCGGTGTGGGCCGAGCCGGCGGTCATCCCGACGGAGGTGCGAAAGCAAATCGAGGCGCTCTACTTGGAAGACCTGGGTCGTCTTCCGACGGATGAGGAGCTTGAGGCGCTGCTTTCGTTCTGCCGGTGAGGCGAGTGCTAGAGGTTCGTGGTGCACGAGCCAGGGTTACGGCTTTCGGGGTTGTGCCGCAAAACAATCCCACCTGTGGGAGCGGCAATGTATCGGTGTGAGGCGGTAACGGTCGAAGGCTTCGTGCAACAGCTTGCGGTGACGTACGTGCACCACGGACACCTCTTCTACGTGACCGGGCAGATCCCGGAAGGGAAGGATCCGCGGGCCGTGGACGCGAAACTCATCGAGCGATACGACCTCAGCGTATCGAGGTGGGCACGTACCCGAGCGAAGGCGATGGGCCGAGCAAGCGTGCAGTACATCCGGCAGGGCCGATTCTTCGTGCTGATTGCGACGAAGGGGAGGCACAAGTTCTACGAGCGGGAGTCGGGCATCCGGGACATCCGGCGTCACCCGATCCGGTACGGCGGGTATAGCATCTCATACCGGCGCGGCGCTGACCGGAAGCGGCACGTGTCCGTACGAATTGCTCCGGATGAGTACCTCCGCTTGAAGGCCCACCTTGTCGGGCTTGCGCGGCACCGCTCGGTGGAAAATTTATGGGCCGAGTTTTTGCGGCTTCGGTTCGAGCCGTACGCGCCGGTCCGGCGTCAGCTTCTGAACATTCTTCGAGCGGTAAACCGCCTGCGGAGGGAGGCCGGGTTTGAGCCGGTACCCGTGTCGGCGCTGCGTTTTCGCCGACGTGTAGTGAGGCCGTTCGATCGAGGCACCGCACGAAACATGCTTGGGGTGACAGCATGATTAAGCCGGTGCGCAGCAGGCCAGACCAACAGCCGGTGGCCGGCAATTCACGGATGAGACCATCAGCCAGTTTGCTATCAACACCCCGGGTGCAGCCGGCCGGTTCCGCCGGACCGGGAAAGATTTGCGACCGGACGGAGGCATTGGCGCTCGTCCGTTGCCGGGGGGTTGGGTACGGGACCTGGAGGTCAAGCATGGGGACGAGCGGAGGGTCAGCCGCGGTTTCGCCCGCCCAGGAATGCGTCCAGGCCGACACCCGATGCGTTCCTATACACCGGCTCCATCGCCTCCAGGAATTGTTCCCTGCCCCGCCAGAATGGGAAGCTTCCCAATCGTCTGGGGAGCGCCGCCGACAGCGCGGGAGGGCGGACATCACCGACCAGATCATCTAGCAATGGCGCGCCGGGATTGCCCTCCCAGAAGGCGCCAGCGTCCGTCGGCAGAGATTGTGGCGGAAGGGGTATCGTCCGAATATTCTCTGAGCCGCTTCGCCGGGCTGCGTTCGTCGATGCCTCCGATGGCCTTCGCCGGGCGGCCTTGGCAGGCCGTGCCAGTTCTGACACTCCGTGGCTGCAGGCCCCCAGAAGTCCAACGAGCTCCTGCCGGGACATCCCCCGCAGCTTGAAAAGCAAAAACGGGTCGCGGTCGAATTCCTCGCCGAGCAGGTAATAAACCGCCGCAATGTGTTTGCAGGGGTTTGACCAGTCCGGACAGGAACATTCAGTCATCAGGTCCTTGAGCTTGTTGGGGAAAAGTGACAGGCCGGTGTCCTTGAAGGCCTTCTCGATATCCTGGGGCATCTCTCCGGCAAGCAGCTTCGCGGCGAACAGGGCTTGGACGGAGAGCGTCTTGGCGAGCTTCTTCCACTCCGCGCCGGACAGGGTCTTGACTTCAATGACCACGCTGTAGGGCTTTGGACGGGATCCCTGAACCTTGGCGCTTACGCGTCCCTTGTTGACGCGGAGGTCGAGCACTTGTCCGCGACGCGCATAGGAGCGACCGCGCCCCAGCCGCGCGCCGATCTCGAAGCTCTCCAGCACCTCGATCCAGCGTTGGGCCCACCAGCTCTCGCCGAACGAGCCGCGCTTGGACTGGGCCTTGATGCCGCCTTTGGCCTGGCGCGGCGCAGACCGCGGAAAGAAGTCACGGTAAAAGCCGAAACTTCGCCAAGACATAGGAACTACCTTTCAAAAGGAAATCTCTCCGCCGACAGGTGGCTCGCTGACCTTCGCGTTTCGTCCAACCCCAATCAGAGCTGCATCCGGCGCCAAGGCATCCAAATCGGGTGTGTCATCCGCTCGCTGCTGGACCGGCTTCCCTTCCCTTCGCCGCGCGATGCGCCTCTCATACATCTCACGAATCCAAACGTGAACCGGTGCCTTCCACGACTCGGCACTGTTGGGTATGTTTTTGATCAGGTTTCGCGGATTCAGGCCCAGCTCCTTTGCCATTCGCAGGGTCTCGACGTTCAGCCGGCATTTCCGCTTCGCTTTGATCCAGAGAGCCTCCCGCTTTGCTTTGCTTTTTTTGGCCATCTCACTCCGCCACGGCTCCTTTTCTGAGCCGGAAGAGTTCCCTCAGCTCGGTTGTCGAAAGCTCGGTCAGCCAACCTTCGCCCGTGCCCACGACCTTCTCGGCCACTTCTTTTTTCCGTTCGATCATCACATCGATCTTCTCTTCCAGCGTACCCACGCAGAGGAACTTGTGCACTTGGACGTTCCTGGTCTGGCCGATGCGGAAGGCACGATCGGTGGCTTGGTTCTCGACGGCCGGGTTCCACCAACGATCGAAGTGGAATACGTGGTTCGCGCGGGTCAGGTTCAAACCCGTTCCGCCGGCCTTGAGCGAGAGAATAAAGATGTTCGGGCCACCGCTTCCTGGCCCATGGCCGCTTCCGTTCTCGCCATCGCCCTGGAAGCGTTGAATCAACCGATCGCGTTGGTTTTTCGTCACCCCTCCGTGGAGGAACAACACCTCGCGCCCGAAGGTCTCCTGCAGGTGTCTCCGGAGAATCTCGCCCATCTCGGAAAACTGTGAGAAAATAAGTGCTCGATCCCCGACGGAAATGAGTTCCTCCAGCATCTCGGTGAGGCGTGCCAGCTTTCCGGAACGACCGCCAATCGCCGAGTTGTCACCCAGGAACTGGGCCGGGTGGTTACACACCTGTTTGAGTTTTGAGAGCGTGGCCAAGATCATCCCTTTGCGCTGGATGCCCTTCGCCGACTGCAGTTCACCTTCCGCTTCCTTGACCACCGCAGCATAGAGCGAGGCCTGTTCCTTGGTCAGCGTGCAGAAAACCTTCATCTCCATCTTTTCAGGTAGGTCGGCGATGATGGACTTGTCCGTCTTAAGCCGCCGGAGAATGAATGGTCCGGTGATGCGCTTGAGACGGCGGGCGGCTTCCGGGTCACGGCTGGCCTGGATGGGAATGAAGAACGTGCGTTTGAACTCGGCTTGCGTTCCCAGCAGCCCGGGATTCAAGAACTCGAAGATGGACCAAAGATCGCCGACGTTGTTCTCGACCGGCGTCCCGGTCAGGGTAATCCTGTAATCACCGGGAAGCGCCCGAGCGGCCTTGGCCTGCTTGGTCTCGGGGTTCTTGATGTTCTGAGCTTCGTCAAGGACGACGCCCGCCCAGGGCACATCCTTGAGAACCTCAAGATCCCGGTGCAGCAGCGCATAGCTGGAAATGACAATCGCCTGTCGCTGCGCTTCCTTCTCGAAGGCGGCGCCTTTGGCGCGGGCAACGCCGTGGTGCACCATCACGGGCAGCTCCGGCGTGAAGCGGGCGGCCTCCTTTTGCCAGTTGCCCACGACGGACGTGGGGCAGATCAGCAGCACCGGGCGTTGACCGTTAGCGTGCCAGTCCCGTTGCACTAGCGCCAAAGTCTGGATGGTCTTGCCCAATCCCATGTCGTCCGCCAGGCACGCGCCCAGACGCCACCGCCGAAGGAAGCCGAGCCACGAATAGCCCCGAATCTGGTACGGACGCAGAACGCCGTTGAAGTCGTGCGGTGGAGGAAGCTCCTCGAACGCTTGGCGCCCGTGGAGTTGGGCAAGCAGTTGGTCCATCCAGCCGTCTGCGGTGACGCCATCGAAGGCCAATGGGCCTGAAGAGTCGCCGGCCCCCAAGGCCATCTCCACGATCTCGCGCACGGTAGCCTTGCCTGGGCCCTTTTTCTTCCAGAAGTCGAGGGCCGCCTGAATCTCTTCGGCGCTCATCTGCACCCACTGGCCGCGGACATGGACCAGGGGCGCCTTGAGCTTGGCCAGCGTCTGCAGCTCCTCGAAAGTGAGCTTCTCCTCCCCGAGGGCCACCTGCCAATCGAATTGCACCACTGTGCTAAGAGACAGATCGCTGGCACTCTGCATCTTCGGACTCTTGACGTTGGCCCGGGCGGTAAGACGGAGCTTGGTCCCCTTGCGCGTCCACCACGCCGGCAGCATGACGCTGAACCCAGCCTGCTCCAGCGCCGCCGCCTTCTCCGTCAGAAACTCATGCGCGCCGCTCACGTCGAGGGAGTAACCTGTGGGCACAGCGGTCTTCAGACTGGCTTCGATCCGCGGGCAGATTCCCGAGGCTTGGCCCAACGATAGCAGGAGGTACTCCTTGGCGTCAAATCCATTGCGTCGGAGTATCGTGGCCTTGGGGCCCCGCGCGTGCCATGCCTCCTCCGCCGCGACGAGCAAGCTGGGATCGTCGGCGGCCTGCAGCAGATAGCGAACGTTCCATGGATGTTTGCCGGGATACACTCCGGCGCCGCCCTCAACCTCCGGTTCCTCCAGCCGGAACGAGAGTCGAAAAGGTGAGGCTACCGAAACGGCGATCGGGCGCTGCCATTCACAAACCTGGTCCGCGAAGGTGGCCAGCTCGCCAGCGTCGCCCTCCAGGCAACCGTCTGCAGCCCGCAGGGCATACAGCCACTGATCGTGCAGAGTTTCGAACACCGCTGCTCTCGCGGTTTTTCGTTGGCCGCGCCGAGCATCCTTCTGCGGTGCCATCGCCGGCGCATGTTGCGGTGGGGCCGCACTCCGGACGAGATAGTCGACGACCCTCCCAAGAAAGTCGGACAGCGCGGCGAGGGCTGGGGTCTGTGGCGGAGACCCTCCGTTGACGGTCAGCGCCCGCGCGATCGCCGGCATCGCCTTGGCGAGTTTCGCAGGCGCGTCGGCATCGTGACCGGCAAAGACCGGCTTCCAGCATGCGCGGTACGTTCCATGGTCAGCGACCACGTCCGGCAGGAATTGCTGCCTCGTGACCGTCGCACCGGCCAACCGCATCGCCCACGACCAAAACCTCAGGTCGTTTCCGATGATGACACCCGGCGCCAGCGTCGGCTTCTCTACGCATGCGCAGAGAAGCTCCACCGCCTGTTGGAGCGTGAGGCCAACGGCCGTGACCGTCCACGGTGCAAGTTGTGGCTTGGAGGCGGACGTTGGCGGTGCAACAATGAGCGGGCACGACGCAAGGGGAAGGCCAGCGTGAGTGGGAACCCAAGCAGTGAGATCTCCGATCTGATGCTTCGAAGGCGAGGGAAAGACGCCCACCTCGGCCAGCACCGCTAAGAGCGGTGCGGCACCGGCATCGTAAGGTGAGCGTTCGCATGCCTGTGCCTTTGGCCCAGGCTTCGATCGTTTGGCAAGACTTCGGGCCTGCGCCTCGGTTGCACCAGCCTGCTCACCCCATAGTCGCAGGTCCCCGTCGATTACTCCCGCATGTAGTACGATCATACTCAGACTCGCCGTACAGCCGTGCCCATCGCCGGACGGATGCTCTTGAATGCCGCTGACCGCGTACGGTGTTCACCGGGCAGTATACAACCACTGCCCGCTCCTTGCGCAGACCGCTGACCGCGTGGCGATGCGACGACGCAGCGCGCTGTGAAATCTTGCATGGGAGGTTCCTCTGGGCGTGATGGTTGGGGGCTCCAGAGCCTCGGGCTGGCGGGTCCCGCTGTTCGCCGGTCACCGACGCAAGCGAATGCCGGGGTCGTGTCGGTTCCCTCGGCGCGCGCAGCGCTCCGCAAAGGAGCGGTGTCTTATTATTATTAAAGTCAGAAGAGTTCATCGAGCGCCGCCTCTTTCTGCGCTTCGGAGGGCTGAACGTACCGCCAGATGTATCGCTCGGAGCTTTGGCCGGAAAGCTCCATCGCGTACTGCACGCCGTACTTCTCCGCAGCGCGGCGGAGGCAGGTGTGCCGCAGGAGGTGGGCGTGCAGGCGTATCTTCTGGTCATCGGGGAGGCGGATGTTGGCCTGGTCGGCAATGGCTTTGAGGGCCTCATCGACATTCTGGCGGGCGAGCCGGGCGCCGGACCGAGTGCAGAAAAGCGGCCTCGGCCTTCGGCCTCGCACCTCGTCAATGTAGCGGTCGAGGGCCTGTCGCGCCTGGCCGGCGACGAAGACCGCACGGGATACCTGCCGGCCCTTGCGTCGGACGTTGTGGAAGTGCTTGCCCCGGTACTGGTCGAGGTCCAGTCGAAGGAGCTCCGAGACGCGCAGACCGGTACGAAGGAGCACCAGGAAGATAGCGAGGTCGCGCGCGGGCTGCTGGCTACGACGGCGCCGGACGTGAACAAGCTGCTCGGCGGCGGCCTTCAGGCGGGTGATGTCGATATCGCGCAGCCCCCTCCACTCCGGGGCATCCACACGGATGTCGAGGATCCGCTCGGTGGGGTTGCCGGCCAGGAATGGGCGGCGCCCATGGATCCAGCGGGCGCAGTGCCGGAGTGTTGCGAGCACCCGGTTGATCGTGGTCGGGTTGCGTTTCTCGCCTTGCAGTCGCTTCACGAAGTCCGCCGTGATCGACCTGGTCCACAGATCGGCCTGGTCGCTTTTTGTCGTTTCGGAGAAGAAGTTGAGAAAAAGGTTCAGGTCTCTCGTCTTTGCGAGGATCGTATTCTCAGAGTTCGCCCCGGCCTCCAGGGCCAAGTAGAGGTTGCACCAGGCCAGAAGGCTGTCGCGCTGTTCGGAGGGGACGAGCTGGACCGTCGCGGGATTTGCTGGGGCGATTGAGGAGGTGAGCACGACCTAAGAATAGCACGAATTTCTTATGTCATGCAATAGTTTTCGTTCTCGGCGGGCGGTGCCAACGCGGTGTCAAGCGCTTGGCATGGATTGGTATGACATAAGGTATATTATGTCATACAAAGGAAGGGGCACGATGTTACGGCGCGCGTCTCCTCGCGGGAAATGCAATTCGTCCGGTTCGCATTCCCCGCAGGTTGCCTCGTGTCGCGCCCGGGGATCGCCACTATCGGGCGAGACAGTGTCTCTGATGATGGATACTTTGGGAGCTTGGGGGCGGTGGCTCGCGCGTTCGGCGGGGTGGAGCTTGCCTTTCCAGGCGGAACGCGAACGTGCAGCCGAGGCTGGATGGGCTGGATGGGCTGGCGCGCGGCGAGTAACGTTTCAAAAAGCGCCGCCGGCAAGTAGCATGGCGCTGAGGTACGCGAAAACGGGAACGTTCCTTACGGAGTGCGCGGCAACGATGAAGGAACTACAAAACAAAGTCGCTATTGTTACCGGTGCCAGTCGGGGTGGCGGAAGGGGGATAGCGGTCGTCCTCGGTCAGGCTGGGGCGACAGTGTACGTCACTGGGCGAACCACTGGATTGCGTTCTACGGACGCACCAAACGAGGCCCGGCAGGGAACCGGTAGGGCGCACGGTCGCTGCGAGACGGTCGAAGACACCGCCGAACTGGTCACCGCCGCGGGCGGTGTCGGAATACCTGTCCGGTGCGATCACACCGTCGATACGGAAGTCAAGACCCTATTTGACCGCATCCGTCACGAACAACGCCGAGTCGATATCCTGGTGAACAACGTCTGGGGTGGTTACGAGCTACCCCTCGATTTTGCCCCGTTCTGGGAGGCGCCGCTCGGCCAATGGGACCTGATGTTCACGGCGGGGGTTCGCGCCCAACTCGTGGCCACGCGGCTCGCAGTGCAGCTCATGCAGCAGCAATCCGGCGGGTTGGTTATTCACACGACGGCCAACATGCCGCTCAAGTATCAGGGCGGCCTGTTTTATTACTTTATTACCTCGCCAAGCACGCGGTATCTCGGATGACCGCGGCCATGGCCCAGGAGCTTCAGCCCCACGGCATCGTCGTCCTCGCCCTCGCGAACGGTTTCATGCGAACGGAGAAAGTGCTTGAGGCATTCAAGACCGACCCGCATAACTGGCAGAAAGTGCCCGCGTTGAGCCAGACCCATTCGGTGGAGTATCCCGGTCGTGCAGTGGTAGCTTTGGCCTGCGACCCCAAGGTTTCCAGGCATTCGGGCAAGTTACTCGAAGTCGGTGACGCCGCCCGCGAGTATGGATTTACCGATATTGACGGCCGGTACGTTCCGCCATTCCGAGAGTTGCACCCTGAGTTATTCTGTTAAGCCCATGTGCGGGAGTTTGACAGCATGCGGCATCGGATCGCTTCGGTCCTCGCAGTCGTCCTTCTTCTTCCGCCGCTTTCCGGCTGCCTGACCAGCCAGGTGATCGGGCATCATCCCGAATGGCGCAAGCTCGCCGGCCTCCCCGAAGATGAGGGGATGACGGCGGACCTCGTTCGCTTTAGATCGCTCGACGGTCTGACGCTCACCGGGTGGTGGGTGTCGGGGAAGGGCGACCCGCAGGCGACGATCGTGCTCGTCCACGGCATGGCTGGCAACCGCTCCCACATGCTCGGCCGCGCGAAGTTCTTGGTTGACGCCAGCCACAACGTCCTTGCCATCGACCTGCGCGCCCACGGGGACAGCGAGGGCAATTACATGACGCCCGGCTACAAAGAAGCTGACGACGTCCTCGCCGCCGTTCAGTTCCTCCGAGCCGCGCCGTTCATTGGGCGCGCTGTCCACTCTCCCTCCCGGGGAGACAGTGGGGAGGAGGGTGAATACGGTCAGAGGATCGTCCTGTTCGGATATTCCTACGGCGCCGTCGCCGTGCTCCATGCCGCGTCCCGATGCTCCCAGGTCGCCGCCGTCATCGCCGACGCTCCCTTCATATCCTACACCGACGTGATGCATCGCTAGCGATGCATCACGTCGGTGTAGGATATGAAGGGAGCGTCGGCGATGACGGCGGCGACCTGGGAGCATCGGGACGCGGCATGGAGCACGGCGACGGCGCCGTAGGAATATCCGAACAGGACGATCCTCTGACCGTATTCACCCTCCTCCCCACTGTCTCCCCGGGAGGGAGAGTGGACAGCGCGCCCAATGAACGGCGCGGCTCGGAGGAACTGAACGGCGGCGAGGACGTCGTCAGCTTCTTTGTAGCCGGGCGTCATGTAATTGCCCTCGCTGTCCCCGTGGGCGCGCAGGTCGATGGCAAGGACGTTGTGGCTGGCGTCAACCAAGAACTTCGCGCGGCCGAGCATGTGGGAGCGGTTGCCAGCCATGCCGTGGACGAGCACGATCGTCGCCTGCGGGTCGCCCTTCCCCGACACCCACCACCCGGTGAGCGTCAGACCGTCGAGCGATCTAAAGCGAACGAGGTCCGCCGTCATCCCCTCATCTTCGGGGAGGCCGGCGAGCTTGCGCCATTCGGGATGATGCCCGATCACCTGGCTGGTCAGGCAGCCGGAAAGCGGCGGAAGAAGAAGGACGACTGCGAGGACCGAAGCGATCCGATGCCGCATGCTGTCAAACTCCCGCACATGGGCTTAACAGAATAACTCAGGGTGCAACTCTCGGAATGGCGGAACGTACCGGCCGTCAATATCGGTAAATCCATACTCGCGGGCGGCGTCACCGACTTCGAGTAACTTGCCCGAATGCCTGGAAACCTTGGGGTCGCAGGCCAAAGCTACCACTGCACGACCGGGATACTCCACCGAATGGGTCTGGCTCAACGCGGGCACTTTCTGCCAGTTATGCGGGTCGGTCTTGAATGCCTCAAGCACTTTCTCCGTTCGCATGAAACCGTTCGCGAGGGCGAGGACGACGATGCCGTGGGGCTGAAGCTCCTGGGCCATGGCCGCGGTCATCCGAGATACCGCGTGCTTGGCGAGGTAATAAAGTAATAAAACAGGCCGCCCTGATACTTGAGCGGCATGTTGGCCGTCGTGTGAATAACCAACCCGCCGGATTGCTGCTGCATGAGCTGCACTGCGAGCCGCGTGGCCACGAGTTGGGCGCGAACCCCCGCCGTGAACATCAGGTCCCATTGGCCGAGCGGCGCCTCCCAGAACGGGGCAAAATCGAGGGGTAGCTCGTAACCACCCCAGACGTTGTTCACCAGGATATCGACTCGGCGTTGTTCGTGACGGATGCGGTCAAATAGGGTCTTGACTTCCGTATCGACGGTGTGATCGCACCGGACAGGTATTCCGACACCGCCCGCGGCGGTGACCAGTTCGGCGGTGTCTTCGACCGTCTCGCAGCGACCGTGCGCCCTACCGGTTCCCTGCCGGGCCTCGTTTGGTGCGTCCGTAGAACGCAATCCAGTGGTTCGCCCAGTGACGTACACTGTCGCCCCAGCCTGACCGAGGACGACCGCTATCCCCCTTCCGCCACCCCGACTGGCACCGGTAACAATAGCGACTTTGTTTTGTAGTTCCTTCATCGTTGCCGCGCACTCCGTAAGGAACGTTCCCGTTTTCGCGTACCTCAGCGCCATGCTACTTGCCGGCGGCGCTTTTTGAAACGTTACTCGCCGCGCGCCAGCCCATCCAGCCCATCCAGCCTCGGCTGCACGTTCGCGTTCCGCCTGGAAAGGCAAGCTCCACCCCGCCGAACGCGCGAGCCACCGCCCCCAAGCTCCCAAAGTATCCATCATCAGAGACACTGTCTCGCCCGATAGTGGCGATCCCCGGGCGCGACACGAGGCAACCTGCGGGGAATGCGAACCGGACGAATTGCATTTCCCGCGAGGAGACGCGCGCCGTAACATCGTGCCCCTTCCTTTGTATGACATAATATACCTTATGTCATACCAATCCATGCCAAGCGCTTGACACCGCGTTGGCACCGCCCGCCGAGAACGAAAACTATTGCATGACATAAGAAATTCGTGCTATTCTTAGGTCGTGCTCACCTCCTCAATCGCCCCAGCAAATCCCGCGACGGTCCAGCTCGTCCCCTCCGAACAGCGCGACAGCCTTCTGGCCTGGTGCAACCTCTACTTGGCCCTGGAGGCCGGGGCGAACTCTGAGAATACGATCCTCGCAAAGACGAGAGACCTGAACCTTTTTCTCAACTTCTTCTCCGAAACGACAAAAAGCGACCAGGCCGATCTGTGGACCAGGTCGATCACGGCGGACTTCGTGAAGCGACTGCAAGGCGAGAAACGCAACCCGACCACGATCAACCGGGTGCTCGCAACACTCCGGCACTGCGCCCGCTGGATCCATGGGCGCCGCCCATTCCTGGCCGGCAACCCCACCGAGCGGATCCTCGACATCCGTGTGGATGCCCCGGAGTGGAGGGGGCTGCGCGATATCGACATCACCCGCCTGAAGGCCGCCGCCGAGCAGCTTGTTCACGTCCGGCGCCGTCGTAGCCAGCAGCCCGCGCGCGACCTCGCTATCTTCCTGGTGCTCCTTCGTACCGGTCTGCGCGTCTCGGAGCTCCTTCGACTGGACCTCGACCAGTACCGGGGCAAGCACTTCCACAACGTCCGACGCAAGGGCCGGCAGGTATCCCGTGCGGTCTTCGTCGCCGGCCAGGCGCGACAGGCCCTCGACCGCTACATTGACGAGGTGCGAGGCCGAAGGCCGAGGCCGCTTTTCTGCACTCGGTCCGGCGCCCGGCTCGCCCGCCAGAATGTCGATGAGGCCCTCAAAGCCATTGCCGACCAGGCCAACATCCGCCTCCCCGATGACCAGAAGATACGCCTGCACGCCCACCTCCTGCGGCACACCTGCCTCCGCCGCGCTGCGGAGAAGTACGGCGTGCAGTACGCGATGGAGCTTTCCGGCCAAAGCTCCGAGCGATACATCTGGCGGTACGTTCAGCCCTCCGAAGCGCAGAAAGAGGCGGCGCTCGATGAACTCTTCTGACTTTAATAATAATAAGACACCGCTCCTTTGCGGAGCGCTGCGCGCGCCGAGGGAACCGACACGACCCCGGCATTCGCTTGCGTCGGTGACCGGCGAACAGCGGGACCCGCCAGCCCGAGGCTCTGGAGCCCCCAACCATCACGCCCAGAGGAACCTCCCATGCAAGATTTCACAGCGCGCTGCGTCGTCGCATCGCCACGCGGTCAGCGGTCTGCGCAAGGAGCGGGCAGTGGTTGTATACTGCCCGGTGAACACCGTACGCGGTCAGCGGCATTCAAGAGCATCCGTCCGGCGATGGGCACGGCTGTACGGCGAGTCTGAGTATGATCGTACTACATGCGGGAGTAATCGACGGGGACCTGCGACTATGGGGTGAGCAGGCTGGTGCAACCGAGGCGCAGGCCCGAAGTCTTGCCAAACGATCGAAGCCTGGGCCAAAGGCACAGGCATGCGAACGCTCACCTTACGATGCCGGTGCCGCACCGCTCTTAGCGGTGCTGGCCGAGGTGGGCGTCTTTCCCTCGCCTTCGAAGCATCAGATCGGAGATCTCACTGCTTGGGTTCCCACTCACGCTGGCCTTCCCCTTGCGTCGTGCCCGCTCATTGTTGCACCGCCAACGTCCGCCTCCAAGCCACAACTTGCACCGTGGACGGTCACGGCCGTTGGCCTCACGCTCCAACAGGCGGTGGAGCTTCTCTGCGCATGCGTAGAGAAGCCGACGCTGGCGCCGGGTGTCATCATCGGAAACGACCTGAGGTTTTGGTCGTGGGCGATGCGGTTGGCCGGTGCGACGGTCACGAGGCAGCAATTCCTGCCGGACGTGGTCGCTGACCATGGAACGTACCGCGCATGCTGGAAGCCGGTCTTTGCCGGTCACGATGCCGACGCGCCTGCGAAACTCGCCAAGGCGATGCCGGCGATCGCGCGGGCGCTGACCGTCAACGGAGGGTCTCCGCCACAGACCCCAGCCCTCGCCGCGCTGTCCGACTTTCTTGGGAGGGTCGTCGACTATCTCGTCCGGAGTGCGGCCCCACCGCAACATGCGCCGGCGATGGCACCGCAGAAGGATGCTCGGCGCGGCCAACGAAAAACCGCGAGAGCAGCGGTGTTCGAAACTCTGCACGATCAGTGGCTGTATGCCCTGCGGGCTGCAGACGGTTGCCTGGAGGGCGACGCTGGCGAGCTGGCCACCTTCGCGGACCAGGTTTGTGAATGGCAGCGCCCGATCGCCGTTTCGGTAGCCTCACCTTTTCGACTCTCGTTCCGGCTGGAGGAACCGGAGGTTGAGGGCGGCGCCGGAGTGTATCCCGGCAAACATCCATGGAACGTTCGCTATCTGCTGCAGGCCGCCGACGATCCCAGCTTGCTCGTCGCGGCGGAGGAGGCATGGCACGCGCGGGGCCCCAAGGCCACGATACTCCGACGCAATGGATTTGACGCCAAGGAGTACCTCCTGCTATCGTTGGGCCAAGCCTCGGGAATCTGCCCGCGGATCGAAGCCAGTCTGAAGACCGCTGTGCCCACAGGTTACTCCCTCGACGTGAGCGGCGCGCATGAGTTTCTGACGGAGAAGGCGGCGGCGCTGGAGCAGGCTGGGTTCAGCGTCATGCTGCCGGCGTGGTGGACGCGCAAGGGGACCAAGCTCCGTCTTACCGCCCGGGCCAACGTCAAGAGTCCGAAGATGCAGAGTGCCAGCGATCTGTCTCTTAGCACAGTGGTGCAATTCGATTGGCAGGTGGCCCTCGGGGAGGAGAAGCTCACTTTCGAGGAGCTGCAGACGCTGGCCAAGCTCAAGGCGCCCCTGGTCCATGTCCGCGGCCAGTGGGTGCAGATGAGCGCCGAAGAGATTCAGGCGGCCCTCGACTTCTGGAAGAAAAAGGGCCCAGGCAAGGCTACCGTGCGCGAGATCGTGGAGATGGCCTTGGGGGCCGGCGACTCTTCAGGCCCATTGGCCTTCGATGGCGTCACCGCAGACGGCTGGATGGACCAACTGCTTGCCCAACTCCACGGGCGCCAAGCGTTCGAGGAGCTTCCTCCACCGCACGACTTCAACGGCGTTCTGCGTCCGTACCAGATTCGGGGCTATTCGTGGCTCGGCTTCCTTCGGCGGTGGCGTCTGGGCGCGTGCCTGGCGGACGACATGGGATTGGGCAAGACCATCCAGACTTTGGCGCTAGTGCAACGGGACTGGCACGCTAACGGTCAACGCCCGGTGCTGCTGATCTGCCCCACGTCCGTCGTGGGCAACTGGCAAAAGGAGGCCGCCCGCTTCACGCCGGAGCTGCCCGTGATGGTGCACCACGGCGTTGCCCGCGCCAAAGGCGCCGCCTTCGAGAAGGAAGCGCAGCGACAGGCGATTGTCATTTCCAGCTATGCGCTGCTGCACCGGGATCTTGAGGTTCTCAAGGATGTGCCCTGGGCGGGCGTCGTCCTTGACGAAGCTCAGAACATCAAGAACCCCGAGACCAAGCAGGCCAAGGCCGCTCGGGCGCTTCCCGGTGATTACAGGATTACCCTGACCGGGACGCCGGTCGAGAACAACGTCGGCGATCTTTGGTCCATCTTCGAGTTCTTGAATCCCGGGCTGCTGGGAACGCAAGCCGAGTTCAAACGCACGTTCTTCATTCCCATCCAGGCCAGCCGTGACCCGGAAGCCGCCCGCCGTCTCAAGCGCATCACCGGACCATTCATTCTCCGGCGGCTTAAGACGGACAAGTCCATCATCGCCGACCTACCTGAAAAGATGGAGATGAAGGTTTTCTGCACGCTGACCAAGGAACAGGCCTCGCTCTATGCTGCGGTGGTCAAGGAAGCGGAAGGTGAACTGCAGTCGGCGAAGGGCATCCAGCGCAAAGGGATGATCTTGGCCACGCTCTCAAAACTCAAACAGGTGTGTAACCACCCGGCCCAGTTCCTGGGTGACAACTCGGCGATTGGCGGTCGTTCCGGAAAGCTGGCACGCCTCACCGAGATGCTGGAGGAACTCATTTCCGTCGGGGATCGAGCACTTATTTTCTCACAGTTTTCCGAGATGGGCGAGATTCTCCGGAGACACCTGCAGGAGACCTTCGGGCGCGAGGTGTTGTTCCTCCACGGAGGGGTGACGAAAAACCAACGCGATCGGTTGATTCAACGCTTCCAGGGCGATGGCGAGAACGGAAGCGGCCATGGGCCAGGAAGCGGTGGCCCGAACATCTTTATTCTCTCGCTCAAGGCCGGCGGAACGGGTTTGAACCTGACCCGCGCGAACCACGTATTCCACTTCGATCGTTGGTGGAACCCGGCCGTCGAGAACCAAGCCACCGATCGTGCCTTCCGCATCGGCCAGACCAGGAACGTCCAAGTGCACAAGTTCCTCTGCGTGGGTACGCTGGAAGAGAAGATCGATGTGATGATCGAACGGAAAAAAGAAGTGGCCGAGAAGGTCGTGGGCACGGGCGAAGGTTGGCTGACCGAGCTTTCGACAACCGAGCTGAGGGAACTCTTCCGGCTCAGAAAAGGAGCCGTGGCGGAGTGAGATGGCCAAAAAAAGCAAAGCAAAGCGGGAGGCTCTCTGGATCAAAGCGAAGCGGAAATGCCGGCTGAACGTCGAGACCCTGCGAATGGCAAAGGAGCTGGGCCTGAATCCGCGAAACCTGATCAAAAACATACCCAACAGTGCCGAGTCGTGGAAGGCACCGGTTCACGTTTGGATTCGTGAGATGTATGAGAGGCGCATCGCGCGGCGAAGGGAAGGGAAGCCGGTCCAGCAGCGAGCGGATGACACACCCGATTTGGATGCCTTGGCGCCGGATGCAGCTCTGATTGGGGTTGGACGAAACGCGAAGGTCAGCGAGCCACCTGTCGGCGGAGAGATTTCCTTTTGAAAGGTAGTTCCTATGTCTTGGCGAAGTTTCGGCTTTTACCGTGACTTCTTTCCGCGGTCTGCGCCGCGCCAGGCCAAAGGCGGCATCAAGGCCCAGTCCAAGCGCGGCTCGTTCGGCGAGAGCTGGTGGGCCCAACGCTGGATCGAGGTGCTGGAGAGCTTCGAGATCGGCGCGCGGCTGGGGCGCGGTCGCTCCTATGCGCGTCGCGGACAAGTGCTCGACCTCCGCGTCAACAAGGGACGCGTAAGCGCCAAGGTTCAGGGATCCCGTCCAAAGCCCTACAGCGTGGTCATTGAAGTCAAGACCCTGTCCGGCGCGGAGTGGAAGAAGCTCGCCAAGACGCTCTCCGTCCAAGCCCTGTTCGCCGCGAAGCTGCTTGCCGGAGAGATGCCCCAGGATATCGAGAAGGCCTTCAAGGACACCGGCCTGTCACTTTTCCCCAACAAGCTCAAGGACCTGATGACTGAATGTTCCTGTCCGGACTGGTCAAACCCCTGCAAACACATTGCGGCGGTTTATTACCTGCTCGGCGAGGAATTCGACCGCGACCCGTTTTTGCTTTTCAAGCTGCGGGGGATGTCCCGGCAGGAGCTCGTTGGACTTCTGGGGGCCTGCAGCCACGGAGTGTCAGAACTGGCACGGCCTGCCAAGGCCGCCCGGCGAAGGCCATCGGAGGCATCGACGAACGCAGCCCGGCGAAGCGGCTCAGAGAATATTCGGACGATACCCCTTCCGCCACAATCTCTGCCGACGGACGCTGGCGCCTTCTGGGAGGGCAATCCCGGCGCGCCATTGCTAGATGATCTGGTCGGTGATGTCCGCCCTCCCGCGCTGTCGGCGGCGCTCCCCAGACGATTGGGAAGCTTCCCATTCTGGCGGGGCAGGGAACAATTCCTGGAGGCGATGGAGCCGGTGTATAGGAACGCATCGGGTGTCGGCCTGGACGCATTCCTGGGCGGGCGAAACCGCGGCTGACCCTCCGCTCGTCCCCATGCTTGACCTCCAGGTCCCGTACCCAACCCCCCGGCAACGGACGAGCGCCAATGCCTCCGTCCGGTCGCAAATCTTTCCCGGTCCGGCGGAACCGGCCGGCTGCACCCGGGGTGTTGATAGCAAACTGGCTGATGGTCTCATCCGTGAATTGCCGGCCACCGGCTGTTGGTCTGGCCTGCTGCGCACCGGCTTAATCATGCTGTCACCCCAAGCATGTTTCGTGCGGTGCCTCGATCGAACGGCCTCACTACACGTCGGCGAAAACGCAGCGCCGACACGGGTACCGGCTCAAACCCGGCCTCCCTCCGCAGGCGGTTTACCGCTCGAAGAATGTTCAGAAGCTGACGCCGGACCGGCGCGTACGGCTCGAACCGAAGCCGCAAAAACTCGGCCCATAAATTTTCCACCGAGCGGTGCCGCGCAAGCCCGACAAGGTGGGCCTTCAAGCGGAGGTACTCATCCGGAGCAATTCGTACGGACACGTGCCGCTTCCGGTCAGCGCCGCGCCGGTATGAGATGCTATACCCGCCGTACCGGATCGGGTGACGCCGGATGTCCCGGATGCCCGACTCCCGCTCGTAGAACTTGTGCCTCCCCTTCGTCGCAATCAGCACGAAGAATCGGCCCTGCCGGATGTACTGCACGCTTGCTCGGCCCATCGCCTTCGCTCGGGTACGTGCCCACCTCGATACGCTGAGGTCGTATCGCTCGATGAGTTTCGCGTCCACGGCCCGCGGATCCTTCCCTTCCGGGATCTGCCCGGTCACGTAGAAGAGGTGTCCGTGGTGCACGTACGTCACCGCAAGCTGTTGCACGAAGCCTTCGACCGTTACCGCCTCACACCGATACATTGCCGCTCCCACAGGTGGGATTGTTTTGCGGCACAACCCCGAAAGCCGTAACCCTGGCTCGTGCACCACGAACCTCTAGCACTCGCCTCACCGGCAGAACGAAAGCAGCGCCTCAAGCTCCTCATCCGTCGGAAGACGACCCAGGTCTTCCAAGTAGAGCGCCTCGATTTGCTTTCGCACCTCCGTCGGGATGACCGCCGGCTCGGCCCACACCGCGCCGCGCTCAGCGTATTCATCCAGCACGTTCGCCGGACCGTCGCCGATGACGGCCCCACCAACCGTCTTCCACCAACCCATTGGGATCACCTCCTTTGTGCACCGATGAACCTCCGCGACACGAAACCTTGACCTTCATGCAACACCTCCATCCGCAACGCTGAATGCGTGCCGTTTTCTTTCGAATAGCAGCACACCAATTCATGGTTGTTGCGAACCAAAACCGCTGACGGACACCAGGTACACGCCGGGTGTCCGTCGTCCTTCCGCTGACAAAAGACGCCTCGCCGTCAGGCGAGACCTCTTTGGCCCGCTGAATCGGTTCCAACCAAGGAAGCCGGCCGGGCCTCCGCCGAAGGCGAAGAACCCGGCCGGCACGTCATCATCACAGGATCAAATGCCCGTCAGGCCTTTCCTCGTTGCATCGCACCCGGCACCACCCGTTGATGCGCAAACGGCCCCGCCACTGCCTTGCAGCGGCTCCGCGTAGCTTCCGCTACCTCGTACTTGGCCCCCGCTCCCAGACTACGGCGGTTGAAGCACCTGAGTGACACGCTCAGGCACCGGCTATCACCCCGGAAGCCATAGTCCTTCCCCGGTTAGCAGCAGTCGTCGTGCAACCCATCACGTCGCTTGACCAGTCCGCCCGTTTTCGGCGGAACAATCGCCACATGTACCAGCCTTCCGACCGGCCACACTTTCCCCGCCTGTGGCGGGATTTCAGCCTACGAAAACAGAAGCTCGGCTTACCGTTCGGCGAAGGTCTTTCTAGCGCGGTTCGGCACCGTCTTGAGTTGCACTTACCGGCAAGGGCTTGACGCCCCTTTCGTCGTTACGCTTCTCGCAGTCCGCTTTTTCGGCGGAACCCCGAAGCTTGTCATCGCTCCGGTCGTCTGCCTCAAGGCAAACGAGCTCCCGACGCCGGCCAGCGTTGAACGAGGCTCACGAGATTTGCACCCGATGGTCCGCCCACGGCGGACTTTGCCCCGAACCCCGCGGAGGGATTTGCACCCGCTTCAACTGCCACGGCCCTTGACGCACCGCATCGAGCTCTGCTCGATGGTTGCTTCGCAACCAGTCCGCCGAAGGCGGACGTGGCGTGTCAAGGGTCTTTCCCGGTCGCCCTTTGTCAAAGACCGTGTCACGAGATGACACCACGATGGGATAGAACCAGAGGATTACTTCCCGACAAGTCGGGAGATTACTCTCTAGAGCCTCCCTCGCACCGGACGAGCCACTCTCGCGGCGATCCGGCGCTACGGGCCAACGGCAATGGCGGGTGATAAGGCCGCCCTCTTAGCCCAGGTGGTGAGCCTGGATTTACCGAGTACCGAAGCCCGTGATGATGAACGTCCAGCGATTCGCGTTTGCGTCGCTGACGACCGCGAAACGACGTTTCGCGGACGCGAGCATAGCGCATTCCACGAACAGAATCACGTTTTTCTCATGAAAAAATGACACGATGTGTCACTATCACAAGCCGCCCGTCCTCCCCACGGCTGGGATAGTGTTTTACTTGCGTTACGGCCTGTGCTAAGGTCGTCGGTAAGGACGAGGGCATCTCTTTATCGCACGGAAGACGAAGCCCGGCTCGGTCGAAAGTTCACGCGCTCAAAGCGTCGTTCCCGCCGAAATGTCAGTCCGGCCAAAAGCGACCCAGAGCCGGGCAGGAGGTCTCACCGTTACGATCGCGCTCGTCCTTCCTTCTCACCAAGGGTTACACACTTTCGCCGAGCTTCGTCGGACGCTCAGCTTAGGGACGCCGTTGGGCAATCCTGACCGATACGAGAGCCCTCAGCCGTGCGTGAAGGAACGTCAAGGGATGGCGCCGATCGAATACCGAACAGGAGCACGCCGGCTAAGCGCCGCTCGAAAGCCTCTCGGTCCCTATCCCGGCCCTTGGCGTTACTCGGGAGCTTCATCGGACCAAGTGCCGAGGCCTCGCGTGCGATCGTCGTCATGCAGTGTTCGATCCCGATGAGGATGGCGCGGGCCACGTGGCTGTAGGTGAGTCGGCTGCGGGTTGCTCCGCGAAGGACCTGCACAAGCCTGGACAGGGATTCGTCGGTTTCCGCGCTGAGGACGAACTCCCGCTTGATCAATCCGCTCCCATCGGACCCGCTCGGCGTCGATTGCTCGTTGCGACAATGTGCGCTGCCATGCTCAGCCGACATTGGCGCAGGTGATCCAAGTGCCCGGGAGACTGCCGTCCGGTCGAGCAGGCGGGCCACGGAGCTTGACGGCGGGCGTTGTTGGAGTGCTTTCGCCAAGAGTTACCTACCTCCCCGGCAACATGGAAAGCTGATCAGCGATCCAGATCGTTGGTTGAGGTCGTTCGTCCTTCAACGGGCCGAGCGTTCCGGCCAGAAACGCCTCGCGGTTCCGGACGCGATGTTCCACTTCGGCCGCAAGTCGCCGGTACTGGTGGGCAACCGGCAAACGCTGACACTTGGGCACCTGAAAGAGGGTCTTCCCCTTGCCCGAAAGAGCTGGAATAATGACTGCCTGCGAAATGGACGTGCGGAACTTCCGTCCGGGCATGACCTCGTCGACCAGGGCGTCCAGTTCCGCGCGGAGCTTCGTCGCTCGTCCATCCACGTTGGTGAACACGATGCCGAGGACCTCGAGCTCGGGGTTGCGGTGCGCCCGGACGTCGGCGATGTCCTTGAATGCCTCCGTAAGCCCGGCCAACGAGAGTGGATGCGGGAAAGCCGAGAGCAGGAACCATTCCGATGAGGCGTAGGCGGCGATCGTAGTCAGCGCTGCGGCTGACGGTGGGGTGTCCAGGAAAACGAAATCATAGAGCTGCCGGGCACTGGCCAGCGCCCGGTCCAGGATGCGGGTTCGGTCGATGAACTTGGACAGCATCGCTTCCAGCTCGCAAAGCTGCGGGCGCGAGGGAATCAAATGCACGCCCCGTGGCATGTTGTCCTCGATGGCCAGGGTCCTGATCGTTTCGTCGGTGGTCAGCAGCTCCAGCGTGCCCGCGAAACTGTTCTCGGGTACACCCAGGTGTTTGGTTGCCCCGGCCGCCGGATCCAGATCGATGATCAGGCACCGATATCCGCAAAGACCCAGAGCAGCGACATGGACCGTATTCGTGGTCTTACCCACGCCTCCCTTTTCATTGCCGACGGCAATCGTGATTCCCAGTGGTAATTGCCCATCCATGTCTGTCGAAGCCGAAGTGATACTTAAGAATAGCGCCTGCCCGTTGGCCGCTTGTCGATACTCGGCCATTCCGCATGCCGGCAAGCGTGCTCGCCCGCCGGCCGGAAGTGCGAGGGCGGACATGACTCCCAGCGACCAACATAGCGCAATCGGCATAAAGATGGCAAGCCTTGGTTACGGGTCGCTTCCCCAGACGGTCCCTCGAACACGAGGGGCCGAATCCGTTGCGCCCCATTTGGCATTCCCGCCTTCCGGCATGCGGGCCGTCGGGAAAATCAGAATTCATCTTGCCGTGACGCGTCGGTCTGATCTACCGTCAGGAGCGGACCTTGCGACGTCAGACCATGCTCCGACATCGTAAGGGCTATCGAAATGGAACATTTAGGGGGACGAGAATGAGGCAATCACGCGGGTAAGGGCGACCGCCGGAACGGCCGCCTCTCCCATCCGCGTACAGTCGTCACCTGGAGTACAAACTGCAAGGAACACGAAAGACCGTCACCAGGTTCTTTCGTAGCGCACTCTGTTGCCCTTGTCAACCTCTCGGTGCCGCCCGGCACTCGTCTGCCGTTCACGCGTTCTTCTCCCCGGGACAACGCGGGCGTCCTCGAATTGCCCGCCACCCATGGTACCGGAGAATGAACCTTGCAACTTCGCGCAATGACTTCCCCATCCGACAGATTGCCCGCAAACCGGTCGGGGGGTTCTGCTTTGTCCCTGTAGAATCGCTTCTGGGCGCCTGGTGGGCCTTCAGACGCGGAAACATCGAACTGCGAGACCTCCGGGTATGGCTGGCCTGTTTTGAGCTTGTAGCGAGGCGATACGGCCTCCAGGATGGCCAGGAGCCGAGATACCACGCCGATGAACTGCACCGGCTTATCGCTGGTGTCGGCGGCGAGCATATCCGCGGGTCCATCCGGCGGCTGGAGCGCACCGGCCTTTTGCGCTGGTCCGAAACGGAGGTCTACCTGCCCGTGTCCGCGTTGGAACTGCGTGTGCATGATCCAGAGGGGCTGAACGACCGCCTGGCCGGCGTCACGAATAATTCTCGCAAGATACCTGTTCCCCGCCGGCTGCTTCGATACCTCGCCAGGACCAAACGCCGTTCGACTATTGCAACGTGCCTTGGACACCTATTCAGGTGCCTGTACTACCGGCGCGGTTGCTGCGTCTCAGGCGGAACATGCAAGCCCTCGTGGATCTCCGAGATCTTCGAGGTCGACGTGCGAACTATCAAATCGGCGCGAAAGAAGCTCATCGAGGATGGCTGGCTCGTTCCTCGGGCGACGAGTCAGAATCGGTTGAATCGCTGGGGCATGCCGACGCTGGTCAACCTCACGTGGTCTCCTCGTCGAGCTGGTCACTCGTGCGGATCGCCACCCCCCAGGGAGTTTTCCACAACCAAAACGCCACCCCTATATCAAGATCAGGAACTCTCTTCGAGAGATCGATCTAAGAACCAGAAACCCGCTCAACGCAGACCTGTTGGTATTTGCAAGCAAACGAAAACAGAATCGCGACCCAGCCTGCGGCGTCTCCTTCCTTCCGACCTTCGGGAGACGCAAAGGCTCAGCCTGCTTTACGCCGAGGCCGTTGAACGGCAGTTGATTTCGCGAACCGAATGTGACCGGCTGCGTTTCTTTGGCGCCGCCGAGCACGCCTGTGCCGTCGGGACCAGCAACCCCGCGGGCCTGTTCGTGTACCTCGTTCGGAATCAGCGATGGAACTACATCACGCAGCGCCAGGAGGACGCTGCCCGGCAAAAACTCCGCGTTTTGGACTTCGCAGATGACGTGGGGCGAAGAGGGGCCGCCGCAAGAGCGGTTCGGCCTCCACCGACCCTTGCAACCGATCGGCGGAGGCCGCACGGCAACGTCGTTGCCGGTACCGTGCCGGGGAGTCTATCAGGCGGACCAGGAATCCTCCACCGCCATCGTCCACGCACCTCGTCCGCACCTTGGACCACGTGTTGCCTGACGGTTGAGGACCGGTGCCGTCAAAGTGCCCTCGCCCGCGAAAAAACCGTAGCCCCTCAGCCTATCGCTCCGGCGGTGTCGGCCGTAATTGCGGCCCTCGCGGAACGTTGCTGCGTTGCGCGGACGCCGTAGACCTCCGGCTCCAACGATTGGGGATCCGTCCGCCAGGCGAAGGGTCCAAACCCCCGCACGGCACCAATGCGCACCCAGGAATCGCCCCTGTCGGAGCTTAACATAACTGGACTCCCAACCAAAGTCAACAGCGTCTGCCAGGAAGCGGTCACCAGCTTCACACGCGCCGAGATCATCGTAAGGCCGATTTCTTCGAACGAAGACCGGCTTCCTCCAAATGCGACCATGCGGGAACGATAACCGTGCTACACGCGCGTCACTTGCCATCCAGTCACCGTAACCATCGCCCGCGTCATTCCCCATGCAACATGCTTCCGTCCGCCAGGCATAACACTTCTCGATGCATTACGTGGACGGATCATGACCCGTGAACTCAGGAAAGCGACTCTTGTCGATCGCCAAACGAGCGACGAGAACGCGGACCGCCCTGGTGCGGGTCAAGCTGTTCAAATGCTGTTTGATTTCGATTCGCCCGCCGATCCCACCGCCGCTGGCACGGTTCCCGTACATGACCGCCCCGAGTGCCAGTTTGCGCTCCGGTTTGCTGCGTTGCTGGAGGCCGAAGCAGGCACTGCGTTCGACAATCCTGCACTATCGCGCTTAGCTCGCGACATCTTCGGAAGCTCGGTCGCGCACGCACGTGACGCGTACGATGCCGCGGAAGCCGGATTCAACATTTACCTCGAGCGAGTCGGACTGGACCTGGGTGACGTTCGGAACGCGATGGACAAGCTTCTCGCCGAACAGGCACGACTTCCGACGCAAACGCGGCGGAGCCAGGACCAGATTGACTTCCAGCAATTCAGCACCCCGCCGGCCCAAGCGTTGCTCGTTGGGGCGGCCGCGGCGCTGCGGCCCGGAATGATCGTGCTCGAACCCAGTGCGGGCACCGGCAACATCGCAGTCCTGGCGCGGCTGGCCGGCGCCGATGTGGACACCAACGAAATTGACGAACGCCGGAGAAGTCTGTTGTCGCTGCAGGGATTCGAGTCGACCGCGTTTGATGCCGAACGGCTCGACAACCTTCTTCCGGCGGACAAGTTCTACGACGTGGTCGTGATGAACGCGCCGTTTTCCGCCACTGGCGGTCGCGTCAAGGGACACAGCACACATTTCGGAGCAAGGCACGTTGAGCAGGCGTTGCTGCGCCTAAAGCCCGGCGGTCGTCTGGTGGCCATCGTCGGTCGCGGCATGGCCCTGGATCGGCCGGCGTTTCGGGCGTGGTGGGCCCAGATCGAACAGCGCTTCCGTGTTCGGGCGAACATCGGCATCGACGGGAGCGTGTACGCGAAATTCGGTACGACCTTCGACAACCAGGTCATCGTGATCGACCATGACGGCCGGGCACTGACCGAGTCGGACATCGTCACCGGCAGCGGGCTTTCCGTTCAGACCGCGTACGAGTTACTCAAACCTTTATCGCAGGAGGACGTATATGGGCGAATTCGCAAACAGGATCAGGCGACAGGCCGCAGACGCTTTGAGGCTCATGTACCAGCACGTATTGCGTCCAGACACGAACCCGGTGGTCACATTGATGGGGTGCCTGCTGGAGGATGGAGCGGGGGGCGTTCTATCGCCGCCCGGCGTGCCGGTGACGACCGAGCAGTGGCTCATGTGGAACCGGCTTCTGATGGATCGCCCGCGGGAATTGGTACGCACGATGACGTGGGTTCTGCAGCGCGAGCGAATAACGCTTCCATCGGATGCCGACGCGATGAAGATCTGGGCGGCTCATTTACTGCTGAGCACGCTCGATCGGCTGGGGATGGCGTAGGTCAGCTCGAAACCGCCGTCGCCCCGCAGGCGCTGCATATCGAGGCCGGCACCGTCTTCGCCGCGTATCGCGTGCAGAAGGCCATCGTCCGTGGCGCCCAGCGGTCGGTGATACGGTGCACCTCTGCTAAGTGGCGAACCCGCAGCGGTTTGTGCAAGCGGACGGCTTCCCGACAACCAACCGGCTAGGCTGGCAAT
>SBAX01000122.1 GCA_005240095.1 Phycisphaera mikurensis | reverse complement strand
AGCAACCGCCGAAACCTCCATCCCTGGAAACAGTGTTGAGTTCTTCATGCCATCATGATATCAAATCGGTCAAGCCAAGGAGATTTTTTCCCAAGCTCCACGGGGGTGATAACCGCTTCTTCGTGAAGGGGAGCAATCCTTGAAGGTCAGGGCGCGAAGGCTCACCGCCGTGGCGCTGATTCCGTCCATTGCGCTGGGACCGCTGTGGGGCTGCCAGGCTCCCGCCCCGAGCCGGCCGGGAGAAACGAAGGGCATTCAGATCACCGACTTTCGCCGCCAGCTCGAGTTCACCGCCCGGCTTCGCGATCAGGAGCAGAACTCCAAGGTCAGCACCGGCGATTCGCGTCTTGAAGAACGGGAGTTCGAGGAGGCCCTGCGGCTGGAGACTGAAGGCTCCGTCTATCACCCCAACTTCCTGGAGTTCACGCTGGCCGGCTTGTTCGGCCTGCTGCAGTCGGATTTCGAAAGTCACTACGGCGGCGTACCGCGCAGCAGCGGCGACGACGGCGACGTCCTGGAGTTCGATCTCGAAGGGCGCTTCCTCAAGAAAAAGCCGTATCCCGGATCGGTCTTCGCCCGCCGCTATCGCACACTCGAGCCGCGCCCGTTTCTCTCAAGCCTGGAAACCACGACCACCAACTATGGCTTCAACTGGCAGTACGTCGATGCCAAGATGCCTACCAATCTGCAGTTCAACAGCACGGACGTGAAGCTCGACCCTCTCGATCCGGACGAGGACGACGGCGAGCAGGAGAATATGTCCCTGCGCTTCGACACTGCCTATCGCTTCAATGATAATAACGCCCTCTCCTTCATCTACGAGCGCCGCTCCGTGTCCGAGCGGCCCTTCGAACTGGACTACGACTCCGATGAACTGACTCTGTCGCATCGGCTGGATTTCGGCGAACGGCACAAGCATCGCCTGGACTCCGAGCTCAACTACTTCAACCAGACGGGCACCTTCGACATCGAGCGCACCCGCTGGCGGGAGACCCTGCGCCTGACTCACTCGGAAACTCTGCGCTCCTGGTATCAGACGGAAATCCTCCAGCGTAAGCAGGGGTTCCTTTCCGGCGTGCCCCCCATCAAGGAGAACTCCTACTTCGCCTCCGGCACGCTGGAGCACACCCTTTACGAAAGCCTGGTTTCGCAGCTCTACGGTTTCGGGCAGTTCCAGGAGTTCGACGACGGTCTGGAGATCACCCGCCTGGGGCTCCAGCCCAGCCTGGACTATCGTAAGAAGGACCCCTTCGGCGTGCTCCTGGCTAACTACAGCTTCCGGGCCCAGACGGAAGAGCGCGAGGGCAGCGGGCGAAGCCTCGAAGTCGTGGACGAGCGGGGCACGTTCGACGATCCGGAGCCCATCGTGCTGACCAACACCAACGTGGTACTCAGTTCTATCCAGATCACCGCCGAGGATCGCCTGACGGTGTACCGTCGCGGGGACGACTATCGTGTCCAGGTGGTGGGGGATCGCGTGGAGATCGAGCGCGTTCCCACGGGGCGCGTTCTCGACGGGCAGACCGTGCTCATCGACTACGTGTGGCTGCTGGCGGGGGACTTCACGCTCGACACCGTCAACCACAACCTCGTCGTGCGGCAGAACTTCAAGTTCGGGCTATCGCCCTACTATCGCCTGCGCGACCAGGACCAGGATGTAACCCCCGAGTCAGCCGTCGGGGTGCAGCCCGAGGACCTCACCGCCCACATTTACGGCCTGGAATACCAGAAGGGCCCCCTGCGGATGATCGCCGAATACGAGGATCATGAGTCCAACATCAATCCGTTTGATGCTCTGCGTCTGGCCGCCGACTATACGCATCGGTTCGAGCGCAACGCCACGGCCCGGCTGCGTGCCCGCTGGTCGGACATCGACCGCACCGGGCAGCCGAACCGGGAGACGGAGTTTTTCACCATCGAAGGTCGCTATCGCCAGCGGATCGGCGAGCACCTGACTCTGGAGGGCGCCGTGCTGTATCGTACGGAGGAGGACTCCGTCAGCGGCGACGACGAAGGAGTGGACGTGGACCTGACCGTGGAGTGGATCATCCGCGAGACCGAACTGCGCGTGACCTATGAGTTTGGGCGCTTTGAGGACGATTTCGCGGACAGCAAGAACCAGACTCTGTTTGTGCAGATGAAGCGGAGGTTTTGATGCCTGTGATGAGGGAGGTGTGTGTGCAGCGTGCGTTGTGCCGGAGGCATAACCCGCTGGGACGCTAAGCGTTGCGAAGGCAGAGGCCCCGGTTGGGAGTGAGCGTTGGCTGTTGGAGATGCCAGGGAAGTGATGAGCAGTAATCGAATCTGTTTCCTTCTCTGCCTGACGGCGTTGCTCAGCGCCTGCCGCGCGGTGCCGAAGCCGATCTTGGAGGAACCTTCCCCCGCGATCGTCTGGCCGCCGCCTCCTCAGCCGCCGCGGATTCGCTACGTGGGGCAGCTACGAAACACCGACGACCTCAAGGCCCCCGACCGCGGCCTGAGCGCTCTGGGGCGCCTCTTCGTGGGCAAGTCGCCGCCTGCGCCGCTCTACGGTCCCCGCGCCGTGGCGGTCACCCCGGACGCTATACGCGTGTGGGTGGCGGACCCCGGCGGGCGGTGCATGCACCTCTTCGATCTTCAGCGCCGCGCGTATCTCAAGATCGAGAAAGCCGGGGACACGCATCTGCTTGCCCCGGTGGCAGTCGCGCTGGGGCCCACAGGGTCGATCTACGTCTGCGACTCCGAGCAGGTGGCGGTTTATCGGTTGAGCGACGCGGATGGACGATTGCTCGAGGCCTTGCGCCTTCCCGAGGAGCTTCTGCGCCCCGTGGCGGTCTACTACGACGACGCCGCGGATGAGCTCTATGTCGTAGATTCAGCGGGCCATGACATCAAGGTGCTCGGCCCGGATGGGGCGCTGCGGCGGATCATCGGCCATCGTGGGGAAAAACCGGGCGAGTTCAATTTCCCTTCTGCAATCGCCGCCGACGGTACGAGCCTGTGGATCGCGGACTCCGGCAATCATCGAGTACAGTCGATCTCGCGAGGCGGGCAGACGGGCGTGTCCTTCGGTCAGGCGGGCGACGCACCGGGCGATCTGGCCCTGCCCAAGAGCGTAGCCCTCGACCCCGCAGGGCACCTCTACGTCGTCGACGGGCGCTTCGAGAACATCCAGATCTTCGACCAGCAAGGCCAACTCCTCCTGTTCTTCGGCGAGGAGGGCAGCGGCCCGGGACAGTTCTGGCTGCCGGGTGGAATCTTCATTGAACCCTCGGGGCGCATCTGGGTCTGCGACTCGTACAATCGTCGCCTGCAGGTGTTTCAGTATGTGCAGGAATCTGACGAGACGCCATAACATGACCATCGCAATTACGAATTACGAATTACCAATTACCAATTGCCGAAGCGACAGGGCCCGATCATTGGTCATTGGTCATTGGTCATTGGTAATTAGTACTTGGGTACTTGTCTCGGCTCCGGTTCTCGCACAGGATCGGGTCAGCGAGACGGTCCACAATCTCTCGGCCTCCGGGCCGGGGCGGATTCGCGCTGTGGCCGAATCGCAGGTGTGTATCTTCTGCCACGCCCCGCACAACACTTCGGGGCTGCGGCCTCTGTGGAACCGCGACCTGTCGATGGCCAGCTATCAGATCTATCGCTCCAGCACCCTCGACGCCCAGCCCGGCCAGCCCACCGGGGCCAGCAAGCTGTGCCTGAGCTGTCACGACGGGACTATCGCCCTGGGCAGCGTGCTGAGCCGCAGCGAGCAAATCCGCATGAGTGGGGGGGACTTTATCCCCTCCGGACTGACCAACCTGGGCACCGATCTCTCCGACGATCATCCGGTGAGCTTCTTCTACACCCCCGGCCTGTCCGCATCCGACTTGCAGCTCAAGTCGCCGACGGCGCTGCCCTCCGAAGTGCGCCTCGACGCCAACAGCCAACTGCAGTGCACATCGTGCCACGATCCCCATCACAATCGCTATGGAAAGTTCCTGGTCACCCGCCGCGAGTTCGGCGAGCTGTGCATCGCCTGCCACGATATGAACGGGTGGAACGCCTCGTCGCATCGCCTGTCCAACGCCGTAGTGGCCGGCTCCGCTACGACGGACTGGCCCTTCAACACCGTGGCCGAGAACGCCTGCCGCAGTTGTCACCGGCCCCACAGCGCCGGTGGTCACGAGCGACTGCTGATCTTCGAGACCGAAGAGGACAACTGCCTCGGTTGCCATGACGGGACCGTCGCGCGGACCAATCTGCGCAGCGAGATCGACAAGCTCAGCGCTCACGACTCCCGTCGCTTTACCGGCCGGCATGACCCCGCCGAGGCTCACGCAGGGGCAAGTCCGCACGTGGAGTGCGCCGACTGCCACAACTCTCACGCCGTCACCGCCCAGGCGCCGGTATCAACTTACGTCCCCATCGGGGCGACGCTGGCCGGCGTACGCGGGGTCACCATCGGCGGCGCCCCCATCGACGAGGCCCAATACGAATACGAGGTGTGCCTGCGATGCCACGGCGACACCCCCGTTCCCGTATCCCAGCGCGTCCTCCGGCAGGCGCAGACCGACAATCTGCGGCTCAAGTTCAGTCCGGGCAATCCCAGCTTCCATCCCGTGGTGCTGGCCTCGCCCAGCGAGGACACGCCCAGCCTCATGCCCAGCCTGCCCCGCGGATCGCTCATCCGCTGCACCGATTGCCACAACAACGATGGCGGCCGGCGCGCCGGCGGCGGCGGACCGGACGGGCCGCACGGCTCGAACTTCGAATTCCTGCTGGAGCGCAACTACACGGTGCTCGATGACACGACCGAGTCCGAATACGAGTTCGCCATGTGCTACAAGTGCCACCAGCGTAGCAGCATCCTTGCCGACCAGAGCTTCTCGCAGCACAGCAAGCACATCGTGGATGAACGCACGCCCTGCTCGGTGTGTCACGATCCCCACGGGGTCAGCGTTACGCAGATGCTCGGCGGCAACCACACGCACCTGATCAACTTCGACACCAACGTCGTCCGCCCGGACCTTAACACACGCCGCCTGGAGTTTCGCGATCTGGGCCGGTTCGCGGGAAGCTGCACCCTCACCTGCCACGGCGAACAACACCGCGACGAAACGTACAACCCCGATGACTAGTTACTCCAACTGAGCAGTTTTTTCCGCGCGAGGCCCGAAGGGCCGCAATAGATCAGCAGGGCAACGCCCTGGGGGAGCATGTGATGATTGCGCGAGCCCTGAAAGGGGGAAATAGACCACGGATCATTCGAGGGGCAGGATCACGTGTCATTCCCTACGTCGCTTAGCGCGCCCTTTTCAGGGCTCGATGGGTAATCGCCTTGAAGACCCAGGGCGTTGCCCTGGGCTGGAATAGGACGGCCTTTCAGGCCTGGCGCGCAAAGAAAACTGCTCAGTTTGCGTAGCTACATGTTGTCCGGTTCGCAATGCGGGTTGCCCTCGGCCACGCACATGAATCCGGGGCAGCAGGCGCCTGCGCCGCAGGGCTCGCCCTGACTGGAGCAAAGACGGGATCGCCTGGAGCCAGTGCTGTTGGCCCGGGCTTCCGAGCCCGGTCCAAGAACCAGGACGAACGGAGCGACATAGGACACCTTCCTTCCCGCACAGGTCAGGAATTCGCGGCGGCTCAGTCCCACAGCACCATCCGCTCGCGCGGCGTTGGTCGCGATGCGAGAGAATGTGTTGTCCGTTGTCACTCGATGGTCCAGTCGCCGGTCCAAGATTCGGCGCTGGCGCGGACGGTATCGGACAACAGCGATTGACGCGTAAGCGCGCCGTTGCCTGACACCAGATTCAGGTCAAGCGGAACTACGATGCTCGAAGTCTGCGAAACGAAATTCAGTGCGGGCCAAGGAATCGCGCCGGACGGATTAGCACTACAGCGCTAGTTCTGCTCAAGCGAAATGGTTGAGCAGGCCGATGCCATCCTCCAACCGAAAGGAGGTGTGGCATGACGGCGGAGCAGGTT
>SBAX01000260.1 GCA_005240095.1 Phycisphaera mikurensis | reverse complement strand
TGCCTACGTGGTATTGTTCTGACTCGAAATCGATGCAGGAGTCGAATGACTCGCAACATGCCCCCGTCGGGCAGGTGGACAACTGCGTTTCGCAGGTGGTGTCATTGCCCAGGTAGACGCCTTGATCCAGAAGCCTTTCGCACGTGTCCCTGCTGACGTCATTTGTACACCCCACTGCCCAGCAGCAGGCCCCCATGCACGTGGTGTCTGCCCTTGCGCAGTCGGTTCCAAGCCCCTGGGGCTGGCCACCGTCGTTCTCACAATCGCCTAGCGTGGCATTGCTGCAGGTACCTGTGCTGAGGCAACAGGCTTGAGTACATTCCGTCGTCGCGCAATCGGTGCCGGCGCCGTGAGCCAGTCCGCCATCGGCGGCGCAGTCATTCGGTACGGTGTCGGAGCAATTCCCGTCGGGCAGGCAGCAGGCTTGGCAGTCGAGGATCGGCGGCGGGAAGCTGACCGAGCGCGTCGTCACCGTCTTGGCGCTCCCGGACTCGTTGATCGCGGTGACGGTCACGACGTTGCGCATGGAGTTGGCCTCGGGAGCGTCCGCGGCCAGGCAGAGCGAGAAACAGTATGGGATGGTGGCCGTGTCTCCGGGCGCGATGGGCCCCGGCAGCGCGATGGGCACCGTCGTCACCTTGAACCACTCCCGCGTCGATCCCGCAGGCAGCGAAGGCGGAACCGGCGCCTTCCTGGGGAAGTGAACCTCCAGGGAATCCACCACATTGCTGACGTTCACCGGCGTGGAGCCCGTGTTGCGGATGCGGATCTCCCCGCAGACGTTCTGCCCATCGACAAAAGCCGTCTTGCTGACGTCGATGTTCACCGCCGCAGCCGCCACCGCCGGCGCCGCTTCGACCGGAGTCGTAAGAGGCTCCAGCGGCTGCGGGAGGAGCTGCCCGCGGGCACTCGGAAAGCCAACCAACGTCACGGCCGCCGTGAGCGCCGGTAAGAACACAAATGCCGATGGTTTTCTGCCAAGTGGGCTTTTCATCGCATAACCGCCTTTCCCGTGTGCGGCGTCGCCGCACGCGTTGGACTGCAACGCGTCCTCGTTCGGTTTATTCGCCGACGAAGACGTTCTGGTATTCCGCGAAATCGCCAAGATCGATGCTGTCATCGCCATCGACGTCGAAACACTCGCAGCCGGCTTCGACCGCAGCGCCAACGCCGTTGTAGCATTCCGCAAATTGACGCCATGTCTCGAGACGGAACGCCTCTTCGCCGCGGCAACTTCCGCCGATGCAGCGGTCATCGGACGTACAGAGGATCCCGTCATCGCAGGGGTCGGAGTTGTCCGCGAGGACACAGCCCACCGAAGGGTCGCAGAGGTCGTCCGTACAGGCGTTGGCGTCGTCGCAGTCGGGGGCTGGTCCGCCTACGCAGCTTCCCTCAGCGCAGGTGTCGGCGGTGGTGCATGCATCCGCGTCGTCGCATGGGTCGCTGTTGAAGCTGGAGACGCAGCCGGTCGCCGTGGCGCACGAATCGGTCGTGCAACCGTTGCCGTCGTCGCAATCGGGCGGTGCGCCGCCGACGCAAGCCCCATCCGCGCAGGTGTCGGCCGTCGTGCATGCATCGCCGTCATCGCAGGGCTGGGAGTTGTCGGCAGTGACGCATCCGACCAGAGGGTCACAAGAGTCGTCCGTACACTCGTTGTCGTCGTTGCAGTCGGGGGCCGGTCCGCCTACGCAGCTTCCCCCAGCGCAGGTGTCGTCGGTCGTGCACGCATCCCCGTCGTCGCATGGGTCGCTGTTGTCGGTGGCGACGCAACCGGTCGCCGGGCTGCACGTATCCGTCGTGCAGTCGCTGCCGTCGTCGCAGTCCGGCGGGACACCTACGCACCTACCGCCCGAACAAGCCTCATTGATCGTGCAAGCGTTGCTGTCGGAGCAGGTGCTCCCGTCTCCAACCGGGAAATGCGTGCATAACCCGTTGATAGGGTTACAAGAATCGTTCGTACAGGCGTTGCCGTCGCCGCAGAACCGCGGCGTGTGCACGCACCCGGTACTCGGATTACAGGAGTCAGTCGTGCAGAGGTTGGAATCGGGGCAGGGGTTCGTAACGTGCCGGCAGGCCCCATTGTCTGGGTTACAAGAATCCAGCGTACACGGGTTCCCGTCGTTGCAGGAAACCGGGGTATGAAGACAGCCCCCGAGGCAAGTGCCAAAGAAGCATTGGAGACAAGTATCGGTGGTGCAGAGGTTATTGTCCGTGCAAGTGCAGCCGGCCACGTTGGATCCGTCAAGTTCCGGCCCGTCATACGGCACGTTCAGCTCCGACGGTTCGGGAGCGTCCATGGTGGGCTCTGGCGCGGGCCCCGCCCCGATTACCCACACGCAGCACACGGCGAGAAGCGGTCTGATTCGGTTCCTCATGGAAGGGTTCCTCCTTAATCCTCCCGCTACATGCGCAGGTGGACGGCCCGGGGCGTCATTCTCGGGCCGGGATACACCGGCCCCGGGGATGCCGATTGCCGCGAATGGGATTTCATGGTGTCGAATCCACGCCGTTGGCGCATAATGGAGATATGATGCTCCCCTCAACGCCCCCTGATGTTCCGACGCCGGCAGAGAGCGCCCTAGCTCCGCAGGTAACCCGCTTGCTCAGCGAGGCCGCCGCGGGCAGTCCCCTGGCCGCTCGGGAGTTGTTGCCGCTGGTGTACCGATCCCTGCACGACCTGGCGGAACGCAAGATGCGCGGCGAGCGTGCCGGTCATACGCTGCAAGCCACAGCCCTCGTGCACGAAGCGTACGCCCGCCTGGTCGGCGATCAGAACCTTGCGTGGGACAACCGCGCTCACTTTTACGGGGCGGCTGCGGAGGCCATGCGCCGCATCCTGATCGAACACGCCCGGCGCGTTGGAGCGAAAAAGCGCGGAGGCGGGCGCACGCGGGAGATCGCCAGCGTCGCCGACCTGGCTCACGAAGAGACCGTCTCGAACGCCCTCGCCATCGACGAGGCCATCGAGGCCCTTCGACAGGAAGACCCGCGGGCGGCTAGCGTCGTGCATCTGCGGTTCTATACTGGTCTGTCCATTGACGAGACGGCCGCGGCCTTGGGCGTAGCCCCCAGCACCGTCGATCGCGAATGGCGCTACGCCCGCTCGTGGCTGCTCCGCCATGTCCAGAAGGATGGGGACCCGGAATCGCTCCCGTGAACTCTGCGAACCGTGAACGCGTCAAGGAGTTGCTCTCCCGAGCAGCCCGGCTTCCGCCTCAAGACCGCGCCGCGTTCATCCGGCGAGCCGCCGGTGATGACCACCAGACAGCCGCCGAAGCCCTCGATCTGCTCAACACCCTCGACGACTCGGCGTTCCTGAGCGCGCCCACCGGCGCCGGGCTGGCTGCGGCCCTGCCCAACGTGGGCATCCCGGGCGAAGGTCCGGGCACGCGCATCGACCGCTACAAACTCCTGCAACTCATCGGTGAAGGCGGCTTCGGCTCAGTCTACATGGCCGAGCAGACCGAGCCCGTCCATCGCCGCGTGGCCCTCAAGATCATCAAGGCGGGCATGGACACGCGGCAGGTGATCGCCCGCTTCGAGGCCGAGCGGCAGGCCCTGGCGATGATGGACCATCCCAACATCGCCCGCGTGCTCGATGCCGGGGCGACCGAGGCGGGGCGCCCTTACTTTGTGATGGAGCTGGTCCGCGGCGAGCCGGTGACCGCCTACTGCGACCGGGAGCGCCTGCCCCTGCGGGAGCGCCTCGATCTCTTTTGCGATATCTGCAACGCCGTGCAGCATGCCCACCAGAAGGGAATCATCCACCGCGACCTCAAGCCCACCAACGTGCTCGTGACCGTCGCCGACGGGCAGCCCGTTCCCAAGGTCATCGACTTCGGCATCGCCAAGGCCACCGCCGCGCGGCTGACCGACAAGACCCTCTTCACCGAGATGCATCAACTCATCGGCACGCCGGAGTACATGAGCCCGGAGCAGGCGGAGGTGTCGGGCGTGGACATCGATACGCGCAGCGACGTCTACGCCCTCGGCGTGCTCCTCTACGAACTGCTCACCGGCAGCACGCCTCTGGAGCGGGGCCGGCTGCGTTCCACGCCCCTGGCGGAGGTCCAGCGCCTCATCCGCGAGGAGGAGCCGCAAAGACCCAGCCTGCGCCTGGCCACCCTGGCATCCTCCTCCGGAAACCAGCTCTGGACGCCGTTGCCAACGGAGGGCAAGGCTCCCGGCTCTTCCGTGATGGACATTGCGCGTCAAAGACGGTTGGACCCTTCGCAACTGACCCGGGCCCTTCGCGGCGATCTGGACTGGATCGTCATGAAGTGCCTGGAAAAGGACCGCGGGCGTCGCTACGCGACGGCCAGTTCCATCGCAGAGGACATTAGCAGGTATCTGAGCGATCAGCCCGTGCTGGCCTCGCCTCCCAGTCGCGGGTACCGGCTGCGCAAGTTCGCCAGGCGTAATAACAGTACAGCGCAAGGTGGGCTCAAGAATTTGAAGATCGACGAACGATAACTCCTGCCGGATCAAGGGTTTCCGGTTTCTGGCAGGAGTAAGGACAT
>SBAX01000323.1 GCA_005240095.1 Phycisphaera mikurensis | reverse complement strand
CGGCCCGGGCCGATCCGATCACCTATCAGGGTCAGCTCAAAGAGCTCGGCGTTCCCTTGAGCGGGCCAGTCGACCTGGCGTTCAGTCTATGGGATGCACCCGGCGCCGGTGATCCGCCGTCCGGTGGAACGCAAATCGGAAGCACGCAGATTGTCAGCAGCGTCCCGATCATCAACGGCCTGTTCACGGTCCTGCTCAACGACGGTGATGAATTCGGCAGCGATGCGTTCAACGGAAGCGCTCGTTGGCTGCAAGTCGAGGTGGACGGCACTCCGCTCAGTCCGCGCCAGGAAGTTACAGCCTCGCCGTATGCGCTGAAGGCGAAGGCTGCGAGTGCCCTCGACGCATTGGATGGAAACCCGAAGAATGCGGTGTTTGTTGCCAACAACGGCTACGTAGGGATCGGGACCACCTCTCCGAGTTTTCCCCTGACCCTGCAAACGCCCTCGAACACCTTCGGCTTCATCCACACCGATGGGGCCCGTTCGCTGGCCAGCTATCTCACCACCGGCGAATGCCGTTTCGGCTCGTTGAACAACGACTCGCTCGCGTTTATGACTTTGGCCGTCGAGCGCATGGCCATCACTCCTGACGGCAACGTCGGAATCGGCACGACCACTCCGAAGCAGCACCTTCACGTTGCGGGCGACTACTACGGCCGCGGACATCTTTTTCTGCACGCATTCGAGGGCGACGGCAGTTCGGGAACGGCGTATGTCCAGGCACGGGACGATTCGGCCACCTCAAACATCGACCTCCGCTTGCGAGCCAAGGCCGCTGCAACTCCCATTGATGTGATGACCTTGACGTCGGGAGGCAAGATCGGTATCGGCACGACGACGCCGCATGCCAGCTTCGCGCTTCAGGTCAAAGGCGTCGCGACCCCATGGGAAGGCGGAATTGCTGCGGGAGGAGACGCCGCGTCTGTAGTGCTTGGCGAGGTGAACGGGGTCGCGACCGTCGGGGGACACAATGCGACTCAGTCGGCATGGCAGAATCTATCCCTGAATCCCGTTGCGGGCAACGTCGGCATCGGCACGACCACTCCGACCGCCAAACTGGACGTCGTCGGAACGGTGAAGGTTACCGGACTGCAGATGGCCACGGGAGCGGGCGCGGGCAGGGTGCTCACCTCCGACGCGAACGGAACGGCGTCCTGGCAGACGGGGGCCTCCTCGCAATGGGTCAGCACCTCCGGAAACATCTACTACAACACTGGCCGCGTGATGATCGGCACTGCCTCGTACGACGACCAATATCTCCTGAACGTCAAGAGTAGTAACAACCCGGCTTCCAACGGCGGAATCAAGTGCGGGGGAGACAGCTTCTCCGTGGTGCTGGCTGAACGAAACGGGCTGCCCACGATTGCGGGAGAAACCTACGGAGAGCGTTACCCCTACGCCTTGAGCCTCAACCCCAACGGCGCAACGGTCATGATCGGCACGACCTCGATCCCCCAGGATCCCTCGATCAAGCTGTTTGTGAACGGCACGATGCGGGCGGGTATTGTCGAAATCACCGGCGCCGACCTTGCCGAAAAGTTTCCGGCCAGTGAGGAGCTTCAGCCCGGAATGGTCGTGGCCATCGATCCTGAAAAACCGGGTCACCTGCGACTATCGCGCACGGCGTACAACCGAGCCGTTGCGGGCGTGGTCAGCGGGGCCAACGACTTCTCTGTCGGCGCGGTCCTCGGCAGCGCCCCCGGCGCCGAGAACGACCCGCCCATCGCCCTGACCGGACGCGTCTATGTATGGTGCGACGCAAGCACCGGGCCGATTGAACCGGCCGATCTGTTGACGACCTCGGATACACCGGGGCACGCCATGAAAGCGGCGGATCACTCCCGCGCCCAGGGCGCCGTCCTCGGGAAAGCGATGACCGGGTTGAAGGACGGAACGGGGCTGGTCCTGGTCTTGGTGTCTCTGCAATAAACGAAAGGTGAATATCATGAACGCTCACAGACCGACTACCGCGACTACCGTGGACGCTCCATGGGCGAAGAAGGGCCAGCCCCTCGTGTTGGCTTTCCTGGCGTGGGCATTCGCAAACACACCGGCCGTGGCGCACTGTGTTTACAACTACTCGAGCTTTACGATCCGGGCCGTCGCCCCAAGTTTTGATTACTCCATCAGCCCCAACGCATCCGCCTGCTGCCATTGGACCGATTCCGATTGCAATCCCGAGGGGGGTCAGCACACGCTGCTGAACCTCACCATCGCTTCTGAATCCGGGACGGCGGAGAGCGCGAGGGCCGTGCGCGGCCCGGTTCGAGACGTTCGGTTCCTGGCTTCCGCGGATTGTCAGTACATCAATACTCTGGGTCAGACAGGGGGCTACAACGCGGTCGCGAACGCGACCCATGTCAAAGTGAAAGAACTCGTTGCGAACAACAGACAGATTCGCGGCGTGGTCTATGCCGGCGACCTGACCCAGGACACGAGACCGGTGGACGAATTCGCGTGGTACACTTCCAGTATTTCCGGTTATTCCAGGTTTTTCTATGAGGGGCTGGGAAACCATGACACCTTGATCCCTGACAACTTTCAATGGACTGCATGCGCCGCAGGCATACGCCTGAGCTCCTGCGTTGCGCCCGCCGAGATTCGCGAGTATGTTCGGGACAAAAAAAGGGTCACCGGCAAGTCCCACAAATCATCGCACGGGCATTACTCGTGGGACTGGCATGACGTCCACTTCGTACAGTTGAATTTGTTCCCCGGCGATTCTCCGGCGCCCATCGAGGACCTCTGGCTGGCCGGTGGAGGTTGGGATCCCGCGCCGCGCTATAGCTTGTCGTACCTGATCGACGATCTGGCGACGTTCGTCCGTGGGTCCGGTCGCCCCGTGATCTTGATTCACCATTATGGCTTCGATGACTTCTCGAAAAGGAACGGCTGGTCGCGCACGCCGGGCGGGCCTCAGGAGCCTTGGTGGAACGAGGCCGAGAGGCTTGCCTACTGGAACGCCATCAAGTCGTACAACGTCATCGCGATTCTCACCGGGCACATTCACCTCGACGCATCCCACACGCCAACCTACTACCCGTTCAGACGTCCGCCTGGCGCGACCGGCGGTCCGGACTTCATCCCCTCGTTCGTCGTCGGCGCCGCACGATCCAACGACAACGAAAATGGCCTGGGCGCGTTTACCGACATTCAGATCAACGGCGCCAACCAGATGTTCGTCCGAAGAAGGGACCACAACGGGACACAGCGAAGCATTCACTGTGCCATATTCTCCGGGGCCCTTTATGTACTGCCTGACGCCCCTTCGGAAGGGGCCGCCGGTTGGTTCTCGGCGCCCTACCCGAACCTGGCGAATGCGCTGAGCGCCGTGAGCACGTTTGATCCTACCAACGGTGGTGTCGACGATGTCGATGTGATTGACATTCGGTCTGAGCCGGGTCCGATCGAGGTTCGCATCGCTCCGGCCTCCTACCCCGCGCCGATCACATGGAATAAGCCCGCACGCCTGGTGTCCACCGGTCCGATAGGGCTTGTACGGATCGGAGGACCATGAGATCGCGAGCCTGATCACACGGCCATCACCGAATAGACTGTGGTCCGGCCCGGAGAAACTCTGATGAACCGATACCGACTAACACTACAGCGCTAGTTCTGCTCAAGCGAAATGGTTGAGCAGGCCGATGCCATCCTCCAACCGAAAGGAGGTGTGGCATGACGGCGGAGCAGGT
>SBAX01000401.1 GCA_005240095.1 Phycisphaera mikurensis | reverse complement strand
GCGAGGGCACCTTGGTCGAAGCAGGAAGCCCAGGCCCGGAAGCGGCGCCTGGTGGGGGATCTTCGCCTCAGGCGTAAGGACTATACGGAGAAGGACAGCGAATGCCGACGATTAACCAATTGATTCGCGGTGGCCGGCGGGTCACGCAGAAGAAGTCCAAAGTGCGCGACCTGGATCAATGTCCCCAGCGCCGCGCCGTCTGTCTCATCGTCAAGACGCAGACTCCTAAGAAGCCCAATTCCGCCCTGCGGAAGGTGGCCCGCGTGCGTCTGACGAACGGCAAGGAAGTGACCGCCTACATCCCCGGCGTGGACCACAACCTGCAGGAACACTCCATCGTGCTGGTGCGCGGCGGTCGCGTACGCGACCTGCCCGGCGTGCGCTACCACATCATCCGCGGATCGCTGGACTGTGCGGGTGTGGAGAATGATAAGGACGGGCGGCCGCGCAATCGCAGCCGCAGCAAGTACGGCGTCAAGCGGCGAAAGTAATCGGTGGACGAACCAGCGACAGCTCGAAGTTTTCTCGTTGGGCAAACGGATGCCGCGCGCCACGCGTGGTGGATGGTGGCGGGACGGGTCGTTGGTTTCTGCGGCCTGACCGCCTTGGCGGCCCAGGTCCGCATCCCAGTGCCCGGTACGGACGTGCCCATGACCCTGCAATTGCTCGCGGTGCTGCTCGCCGGGCTGTTGCTGCCGGTTCGCGAGGCCTTGGCGAGCATGGCCCTCTATCTCGTCTGCGGCGCAGCCGGTTTGCCGGTATTCGCTCCGCATTCGCTGGGCATTCTGGGCCCCACCGGTGGCTTTTTAGTGGGCTTCCTACCGGGAGTTTGCGTAATCGGCTGGCTGCGGGGGCGCTCTCACCCAGGCGTAGTGCGTTTGATCGTGGCCTCCGCCGCGGCCGCCGCCGTGGTCCTCACCCTGGGGACGGCCTGGCGGGCTGCGTGGTTAGGGGATTGGACGGTGGCCGCGGCGACTTCCTTAGCGCCGTTCGCCCCCAAGGCATTCGTTGAAGTGCTCCTCGCCGCGGGGCTCGCCCGGCAGGTGCGTCGCTGGACGATCGTGCGAAACGAGAAGGGTCTTTTGTAGGAACCGAAAAGGCGTATGGGTTACAAGCGTTGGACCAAGTCGTTGGATCAGCTCAAGCCGGACAACCGCTACAAGAGTGCGCTGGTGTCCAAGTTCATCAACTCCATCATGGAGGACGGCAAGAAGAGCACGGCCACCCGCATCTTCTACGACGCCCTGGACATCGTCGCAGAACGGATCAAGGATCGTCCGCCCCTGGAGGTCTTCGAGGAAGCCATCAATCGGTGCAAGCCCAACGTCGAGGTCCGCTCCAAGCGCGTGGGCGGCAGCAACTACCAGGTGCCCATGTCGGTGAACCGCAAGCGGCAGCAGTCCCTGGCCTTCCGCTGGATCCGTGAGGCCGCGCGGGCCAAGAAGGGCCGTCCGATGGCCGACGCCCTCGCCACCGAGTTCCTCGACGCCGCCAAGGGCGAAGGCACCGCCGTGACCACCAAGGAGAACGTCCACCGCATGGCCGAGGCCAACAAGGCCTTCGCCCACTTTGCGTGGTAGAGGTTTTGAGCGTGTTTTCCATGCAAGCCCACCCGATGTTAGGGGTGGGCTTTTTCTTCGGAGCGAGCCCTGGAAAGCGCCGGGGAGCACGGCGGGTCGATGTCCACTGATCTTTCCAAAGTCCGCAATATTGGGATCGCGGCGCACATCGACGCCGGCAAGACGACCACGACTGAGCGGATCCTCTATTACACAGGCCGCACGCACCGCATGGGCGAGGTGGACGAGGGCACGACGACCACCGACTTCGACGAGCAGGAGCAGAAGCGCGGCATCACCATCTACTCGGCGGCGGTGAGCTGCCCCTGGCGGGACTGCACCATCAACCTCATTGACACCCCCGGCCACGTGGACTTCACCGCCGAAGTGGAACGCTCCCTGCGCGTGCTCGACGGCATGGTGGCGGTGTTCGACGCCCGGGAAGGCGTCGAGGCGCAGTCCGAGACCGTCTGGCACCAGGCCGACCACTACAAAGTCCCGCGGATCTGCTTCATCAACAAGATGGACCGCATCGGGGCTGACTTCGAGCAATCCGTAACCTCCATTCGCCATCGGCTGAGCATTCCGCCGCTACCCATTCAGATCCCCATCGGGGCGTCGGATAGTTTCGAGGGGCTGGTGGACCTCATCGCCATGAAGGCCGTTCACTACAAGCAGGAGGAGCTGGGCTCCTCCTACGAAGTGGGAGACATCCCTGCTGCCCTGGTGCCCGCGGCTCAGGAACACCGCCGCCACATGCTGGAAATGATTAGCGAGTTCTCCGATACGCTGATGGACAAGTACATCCACGACCAGCCGGTTACGGAGGACGAGGTCCGCGCCGCCATTCGCGCCGGCACCCTGCGGCGAGCGATTGCCCCGGTGCTCTGCGGGAGTTCGCTGAAGTTCGTGGGTGTCCAGCGCCTGTTGGACGCGGTGTGCGACTTCCTGCCCAGCCCGCTGGACGTGCCCGCGGTGGAGGCCGCCGACGCCGCCCATCCGGAAAAGAAACACGCCGTTCGCTGCGATCCGTCGGCCGCCGTCGCGGCCCTGGTGTTCAAGATCGTGGCGGAAAAACCCGTCGATCTGTACTACCTGCGGCTCTACAGCGGCACGCTCAAGCCCAACATGCGGCTGCTCAACAGCACCACGAGCGCCAAGGAAAACATCAGCCGCGTCTATCGCATGTTCGCCAAGCGCCGCGACCAGCTCGACGAGGCCTTCGCCGGCGACATCGTCGCGGTCATCGGGCCCAAGCACGCGCTGACCGGACACACACTTTGCGACGCCAAGCACCCGGTCATCCTCGAAGCCATCGAGTTCCCCGAAACCGTCATCAGCACGTCCATCGAGCCGAGGTCATCCAAGGACCGCGACAAACTCGATGAGGCCTTGGCCGCTCTCAGTCGCCAGGACCCCACGATCACCGTCACCACGAATGCCGAAACCGGTCAGACTCTGCTTTCCGGTATGGGCGAGCTGCACCTGGAAATCGCCGTGCAGCGCCTGCGGGCGGACATGAACGTGGATGTGGTGGTGGGCAAGCCGCGGGTTTCCTATCGCGAGACGGTGAGCGAATCGGCCGAGGGCGAAGGACAGTTCATCCGCCAGATCGGCGGACGCGGGCACTTCGCCGTCGTGCGACTGACCATCCAGCCCCGTGCCCATCAGCCCGGGCGAGCCAGCTTTGAGATCGTCAATACCGTTTCCGCGGAACAGCTTCCCGTCGATTTCGCCAAGGCCGTGCACACGGGCATCGCCGACGCGGCCCACAGCGGCGTGCTGGGTGGCTACCCGGTGATCGACTGGAAGGTCACCATCGTCGGGGCCGACTTGCACGAGTCGGACAGCTCCGAGCTGGCCTACGAGAACGCCGGGCGAATCGCCTTTTATGAGGCCATGAGAGCCGCATCGCCGGTGCTGCTTCAGCCCATCATGGATGTGGAGGTCGTCACGCCCGACGACTACTTCGGGGCGATCATGTCCGACCTGAACGCCCGCAAGGCCGTCGTCCGCGATTCGACGGTTCGGGGGACCAATCGCGTGATCATGGCCGATGTACCCCTTTCTCAGATGTTCGGCTACGTCACCAAGCTCCGCAGTCTCTCCCAGGGCCGAGCGACAGCCAGCATGGAGCCGTCGCACTACGCTCCGGTCCCCCCGGCGGAGATGAAACTCCTGGTCGGGTAGTCAATTCTAGAACTTAGTCACGCTGGATAGATGGAAATCCGGCAGCCGCACGGCCGGCAGGAGCATCTTGCCGCGCTCCATGGTGATGGCTTCGAGCGGCGCGGTGGCCGCATCTACGGTCTGGAAGCAGCGCAGTGGACTGTCATGGAAGCGGAAGTTCTTGACCACGCAGACGATCTTGCCGTCCTCCACCAGGAAAGTTCCGTCGCGGGTCATGCCCGTGATGGTCAGGTCCGCGGGATCGACAGAACGGATGTACCAGAAGTTGGTGATGAGAATCGCCTTCTTCGTCTGGGCGATCAGGTCGTCGATCGTGCTCACGGTTGGTCCGCCGAAGCTCACCACGCCGGCACTGGGGAAGGGCGTGGGCTCGACGTTGTGCTCTTTGGCTGTGAAGCGGTCGTAGAAGAGCTGCTTGAGTACGCCGTTTTCGACCCAGACCATGGGGCGTGTGGCGAGTCCCTGTTGATCGAACGAGCTGCCCATCAGGTCCGGATTGGCCGGGTCGGTGCGGACAGTGAGTCGCGTGTCCAGGATGGTGGAGCCGAGCTTGCCGGCCAGGGCGCTGTCGCCCTTGTAGTAGCTCTTGGCCCCCGCGGAGAAGAAGAACATGCCGAACACTCCGGCGACCGCGGCGGGCTCCAGAATGACGGGATAGTGCCCCGCGGGCAGCTCGCGAGGTTCCTTCGATCGCACGGCCTTGTCCACGGCACGGCGCGTTCGACGATCCACGTCCAGAGCGTCGATGTCGCGATGGCTGTTGTAGGTCCAACCGGAGCTGTCGTCGGCCGCAGCGGTCAGAGAGAACTCGGAATCAGTAGATTGGGCGTAGCCAAACAATCCGGACGAGGCGGCCACCCCGCGGGCTGAGACGCCGTTGGAAAAAATACCCGCGCCCACAAGCTTGTTGGCTTCGCATGCACCGATGACTGGCCTGGTCCGTTTGGCCAAATCCGCCGGAGATGCCGACGCAGTCGAAGCGCGGAAGCTGGGCACGTTGATGTACGTCTGCGGCGGAAGCGGCGGCAGGTACTCGGGATCGTCGGGCGCGAGGCGGGCGATGGTCTCCGCCTGCTTGACCATGGTGGTCAAAGAGTTCGTGTCCAGCCGGTTGGTGCTTGCCCCGCCGACCTTCTGCCCGAAGGCCACCCGCACGGACACACCCGGCTCACGCACGGAGACGTTCTGCACCACCTGATTGTTGGCGAAGCGCAGCGTGGACGACTCCGAGTCGTTGAAGCTCACGAACGTGTGCTCCGCCTTCGAGGCCGACAGGATCGTGTCGGCGATGCGTTTGAACGTGCTTTCCGATGCCAGTTTCAGGGCCATCTGTTGTTCCTTTTGATCGACGGCGTTATCGTCGTCTCATCCTTCCATTCCTGCGCCGCGCTCTTCCGAAGTCGATCGACGTTACCAGCAGCAGATCGACGATGCTGTAATCCTCGCCAGACTCCGCCACCACGACCGTCCGGCTAGCCTCAGGGGTAATCATGATGAACTCCGGGCCACGCACGTGGAACCGTTGTCCGTCGGTCATCGAGAGTGTGAAGGGCCGAAACGGCGTCGCCCGGGCTGCGTCCCGTACGCGGTCGATCGTCATGGGGTTTCGTGCCCCTCGTCATGCTCGATGCTCTCGCCTTCATCCTCGAAGGCGGCCTCCAGATCTCTCGACCCGTGCAACACGCGGACGATCTCCACAGCTTCATCCGTCACGCGATAGAAGACCAGCCAGTTCTCAAACCCACGTATGCGCCACGAGCGAAGCCCCAACAGCCGAGCCGTCGCAAACTCACGGACGCGCCCAAGACCGGGGGTCCCGGCCAAGCTGTCGAACGCTCGCTCCGTTGCGGTGATAAACCGCTCGGCCAGTCCCGTACGCTGCGCCTCCAGATGGAGAGCGGCCTCAATCACGTCAGCGACCGCGCGGTTCGAACGACTGACGCGCTTAGTCAACTTGACCTACGCTCCTCGCTGCGCCGCCGAACCTCCGAGCGAATGTACTCCCAGTCCTTCTTGGTCATGGGCGTTGCCGACCCGCTGTCGAGGCCCTCCAGCAGGAGCTTCTCTAAGCGCTCCCTGGCCGCCTGCTTCTGGGCGTCGCGGATCAGTTCCCGCAGGTATTCGCTGGCCGTGCTGTACCCGCCTTGCTGGACCTGCTCCTCCACAAAGGCCTTCATCTCATCCGGCAGGGAAATGTTCATGGTGGTCATGACGCAATCCTCCGCCGAAATGGTACGCCTTTTAGCAACTCTTGTCAATTATTGCCAACCCCCATCACCCCCAGGGCAGCCCTAAAAAGTCGTAATACAGGCAACGTTTGCAGATCGCTATCAGACTCAAATCCCGCGTTGGGTATCCCGACGACCAGCAGACCCAGAACCCGCTCGCGAGTCGGACCAAAGTCCTTCAACTTCACTTCCGTACAGTGCGTCTCACAAATCCAATCCTCCAGGATCAGGCATGGCCACTCATAGTCACTTGCCGTATCAACCTCGTCTGCGAGGCACACGCGACATAGAAGCTCTCGATCTTCCCGCACAGCTCTCCGTTGTCGTTGCTTCGCGAACTCCTCGGCATATTGAGCCACGTTCCTCTCCACACAAGACTTCGGACTACGCCTTGGGGTTGATCACGTTCACCTGGCGGAAGCAGGCGTGGGAGGCGGCGTGGGTCATCCATCCGGATTGGCCCGGCTGGCCCTTGCCGCAGTTGATGAAGCCGTGCTCCTGCCAGTGCTTGCGGTCGGCCACGCCGTCGCAGCTGTTCCAGAACTCCGGGGTGATCCCGTTGTAGATCACGTTCTTGAGCATCGCCCCGCGCTTGCCGTCCTTGATCTCCCAGAAGCTGTCGCCGCCGAACTGGAAGTTGTAGCGCTTCTGATCGATCGAGAAGCTCCCGCGCCCCTCGATGTAGATGCCGTCCTTCACGCCCGCCAGCAGCGAGTCGAGCGTTTCGTTGCCGGGCTCGAGTCCCACGTTGGCGATCCGCACGATGGGCACCGAGCTCCAGCTATCTGCGCGGCAGGATCCGCGGGAGCGCTTCTCGCCGATGGCGCCCGCCACCTCGCGGTTCGTCGAGTATCCGCGGAAGCGGCCCTCCTCGATGATCGGCCAGCGCTGACCGGCGACGCCGTCGTCGTCGTAGCCGGTGCTGGCCATGGCCCCGGCACGGGTGTTATCTGCGATGAGGTTGATGTGCTTGGAGCCGTACTGCAGCTTGCCGAGCTGATCGGGGGTCATGAAGCTCGTGCCCGCGTAGTTGGCCTCGTAACCCAGGGCCCGATCCAGTTCCGTGGGATGCCCGCAGCTCTCGTGAATGGTCAGCGACAGATGCGCCGGATCGAGCACGAGGTCGTACTTGCCCGGCGTGGGCTGCTTGGCCTTGACCTTCTCGACGGCCTGTGCGGCCACCCGCGGAGCCTGCGACACGAAATCCGCGGCCGTGATGTGCTCATACCCTTTTCGCCAGAACGGGATGGAGAAGTCCCGCGACTGGAAATCGTCCTCGCCCTTGGCCGTCGCGCTGAAACCTCCTCCCACCGCCAGCAGATCGAAGTCGATGGCCGTGCCTTCGGTCGAGGCGAAGTGCTTGATGTCCCGCTGGGCCCACAAAGACCCGCTCGATCGGATCACCCCGCTCTCCTTGTGCAGGATTTCGCTGACCTTCAGGAGCATGTTGCACTTTTCTTCGAGAGGCACGGTAAACGGATCAATCTGGAAAGCCGTCGCTACGCGGTCCTTGTGGACCGGCTCTTCCGCCAGAGTTACGGGAGACTTCATTAGTGAATGACTGGCCCGGGCGATCTCCACCGCCCGATCAGCCGTCCGCTCGATCTCCTCCGGCGTAAAGTCGGCGCTGGCCGCGAAGCCCCATGCGCCCTGATACAGCGCGCGAATGCCGAACCCGCTGTCGAAGCGTTCGCCGACGCTGGCGATGCGACGATCCTCCGCGCGAACGGATTGATTGTGCGTCTCGAGCAGTCGAATGTCGCCGTAGGAGCACCCCCCGGCCTTGATCCGTGAGAGGGCAAGCTGGGCCAGGGATGGCCAGTCGCTCTTGGGCACCGGGCCCATGGCCGAGGGCGGCAGGTCCGCGAACGGCCGCCCGCGCATCGAGCATCCGCCCAACCACAGCCCCGCCGCACTCCCTGCCGCCACATGAATGAAATCCCGCCGACTGAGCCTGTCTTGCCTGGACATCAGTATCCTCCGATGGAAACTCTTGTGCGGGAGCCTAAAGTAACGCGGTCGCGGCTTGGTCGCAAGTGGGCGATGTCAATCTCACGGGAGCGGGGCCGTCGGGCCCCCATCCGCATTGTCCCTTCTGCTTTGCTTGATGTTGTGGTCGCTGGGGCAGCGGCGGGAACTTGCCGAACCGCTCTTTGCGCCCCTGGCCAACGTCGATGTGAAGTTCGGCTTGGCCCTGGCTCTGATCATGATCTGCGCCGCCCCTCAGGGCATTTCGCAGCAATGCGATCGCCGCGAAGATGGCTCTTACCTTCATTTCCCTGGCCCTGGCTGCCTACCTGGCGGCGATCTGGGGGCCCCGACCGGATTCGTAGCGCCGATCGCTGGCGCCGCGATTGCAACGGCATGAGAGGAACCGGCTTTTCGATTGACATTGGAGGAAGGGGTGTTATCATGGCTGGCGCTTCTGTCGAAGCGACACTTCTCCATCGGAGGGCCAAAACATGTGCGCATCACGATTCTCATGGGAGTCCGCTGTTACTGTCTTGGTGATCACAACCGGAGCGATCTTGCCGGGCCGCGCGGAGGCCGGCGTACGGAAAAAGGAGAGCACCCTGTCCGCAGCTGAGAAGACCGCCTTCATCAACGCCCTAAGAGCCGTCAAGGCCAGCGGCGATTATGACACGTTGGTCAACAAACATCTGACCTATGGCGGCGGTGGCGCGAACAAGGCCCACCAGGGACCCGCCTTCTGCGCCTGGCACCGACAATTCCTGCTCGAACTCGAAGGTCTGCTGCAGGCTCAGAACGCGGCCGTCACGATCCCCTATTGGGATTGGACGATCGACCCATTCCCGTCCTGGCTGGGCGGAAATGGGTGCCAGGATACGGCTGGCGAGCCCTTCTCTGATGTCAACGGTTGGAACGTCGTGGCGCCCTATGACGACGATATGGATTCCGACAGTGACCCCGACTGTGGACCCACCTCAACGGCGCTTTATCGCACCTTTGGAGTGCACCAGCCTTCCCTCCCGACGGCCGCGGAGGTGACTGCCATGCTCTCGCGCCCCACGTTCGACCTGGCCAACTGGAACAGAAACTCTTCCACGAGCGACAATGCCGGCACTCCGGCCTTCGTCGAGGGGAGCTTCCGCAACTACCTCGAGGGGTGGAGCGGAACCAGCTCGAGAATGCACAACGGCGTCCACGAGTACGTGGGCGGCAACATGAGACTGGGCACGTCACCGGACGACCCAGTTTTCTTTCTTCACCACGCGAACGTGGATCGGTTGTGGTGCAAGTGGCAAGTGCAGTGGTTTGGAACGTTCCACCATCTACCGGTGGCTGGCGACCACGATCCACAAGCACGAGCAGATATCGCTCCCGACGGGCACAACGCGTACGATGACCTCATCGCGTTTGCCGGCACGGTCACGGCCTACGACCTCATCAACATGCAGGCTCTGGGGTATTCGTATGACGACTGCAGCGGCCCCTGTATCGAGACCGGCTGGGAAGAGGGTTCGCGGACGACGTCGCAGATCATGATGGATCAGAACCTCTGACCGGTTCCTTCGTGCTCGGGTAGCACGACGGCAGCAGGAACGGGTTGCGGCGGCTTTGACCTCTGTCCCAATACCGAAGACACCCAGCCGAGTGCCTGCGGGTGCGGCAATGACGCGGAGGCACAGATCGATTCTGACGGTGACACAGTGCCGGACTGCGTGGACCAGTGCCCGGGCGGCGATGATATGATGCACGACGACGTGTTCCATTTTCGAGCGCCGATGTGCATCACGGTGGTCCCGACGGTATCGCAGTGGGGCATATTTGTGCTCGGCTTGCTGATCCTTACGGCAGGGACGCTACGGCTGCGGAGGGCGCCGTCGGCGAGTCCATAAGGGATGCTCAAACATAGCGGCGACGATCGCGCCCTTGTGCTCATCCCCACAAGCGCACGGCGTCTTGGTAGGTTACGAACAGGAAGACGCCGACGATGAGGACCAGGCCGATGAACTGCGTCGCGGCTTGGACTCGCAAGGAGACTGGGCTGCCTTTGATCTTTTCGATGAGCAGGAAAATCATCAGCCCACCGTCCACGATGGGCAGGGGCAGGAAGTTAATCACCGCAAGGTTGGCAGAGATCATGGCCAGGAAAAAGAGGAACTCCACTACTCCGCTGCGGGCAACCTTGCCGCCGATGTCGATGATGCCCAGAGGACCGGACATGGCCTCGACGCTGACGCTGCGGCTGAACAGCATCCGCTGCATTGTGCGGTAGACCATGCGGATGAAATAGTAGGTCTTGTGCATGCCGATCCAGACGGCGTCGAGGGCGTTCTTGCCCTTGAGCAGGCGCGTTTGGGGCATGAGATCGATGCTCGGCGTAAAGCTGATACGGCTGACCCATGGGTCAACCATCTCCTCGGTCACATCAATGCGGGCGGTTTTCAAGTTCCCGACGGGGTTCTCGCGATACTCAACGACAACGTCTTTTCGCCCGACCAGCTCAGCGAGCTTGGCACGCGTGCCTTCGTGGTAGCGAACGGACAGATGGTCCGTCCCACGGGGCGTCTCCACGATAACGGAGTCCGCACCGTCGATGGTGACGATCTTGGCCTGCGGCCCCACGCCCAGAACGGTGTGCAGGCTGTGCGGCACCGGGAACGCGGCGATCCGCGCCGCTCCCCCGGGCTCGGAGTAAGCGATCTGCACGGTAGTTCCGGCGTGTTTGCGGAAGACGGCGATAAGGTCTCGCCAGCGCTTGACCGGGGCGTCGTTCACCGCGGTGATTTTGGCGCCCGCGGGGATGCCGGCGAGGGCAGCTGGGCTCGGACGGCCGTTGATCGTGGGTACAATTTCGCTGACCTGCAGCACTTCGTCGGCGACCAGGGTGTTTCGCACATCGATGGAGCCGGGCGCCTGCGGACGAACCACGACGTTGACCGTGTGCCCGTCGGGCTTGCGCAGGGTCAGTGGCACGTCTTGTCCCAGGCCCACCTGGATAGTCGCATTGACCGTGCCGGCGGAAGGATTATCCACTTCGTTGATCCGCAGAACCACATCACCCACCGCGATCCCGGCCTGCGCCGCGGCGCCGCGCGCCCGTACATCGGTGAAGTGCGCCTGTGGACCGTTACCGGTCGTGGAATGCAGCGACTGACAGACGGCCTGAATGGTGGCCGCACCGCGCTTGTTCTTCTTGGGGCGGACGAACCCATTGACCACCCGCCCGTCGGCCTTCTTCACGCGGAAGGGGATGTCGCGTTCCGCGGAGTCGCGGATCGGGCGAGCCACGGCCGCCGGGGTGGGGTGCGGAATGCCGTCCCAGCGCAGAATGACGTCGCCGTCGTCGAGACCGGCGAGGTACGCCCGGCCGCGATCGTCCACGCGGTAGAACTTCGCCAAGGGAGCCAGGCCCAGTACGCTGACGCTTTCCGGATCGCGCGGGTCGCTGGGATACAGCGACAACATCGGTGGAACTTCGACCTGCACGCGTTGGGCAGGCGCAGCGGGATTCTTGGGGTCTTTCCGCTCTACAAAGACTTCACCGCGCCCGTAGACGAGCGAATAGAACAGCGCGCTGGCGTTCTCGTCGGTGAACGCCACCCCATCCACCTCGACGAGCTTGTCACCCACGCGGGGATGGTTGGGCTGCTTGGGATCGATCTCCGGCCCGACCGCCGCGATCTCGTCCGTTACGCCAGGGCCGATGCCGACCATCTGCCGCTGGAACTGCCGCGTGCTGTCCGGAGCGCTGTATTCCGGCGTAATGTAGATGGGCGGCAATACTTCGCCGTAGCGCTCGACGATGAATTCAATCGGCTCGTGGGGCGGGGCCAGCAGGATGCCGAAGCTGACCTCCGCGAACTCCAATACCCGCTCGCCGTTAATCTCCTGGATGTAGTCACCCGGCGTCAGGCCGGCCTTTTCCGCAGGGCTATCGGGCTCGACAAAGGCGATCCGCGGCGGCTCTTTCTCCATGCCCACCAGGAAGACGATCATGAACAGCAGGCACGCGAAAATCGTGTTCATGATGACCCCGGCGGACACGATCGCCATGCGCGGACCCACAGGTTTGTTGGTAAACGAGCGCGGGTCATCCTTGAAACGGAGTTCGTTGGACTTGTCGTCGAAGTCCTCCTGCCCGAGCATCTTCACGTAGCCGCCCAGGGGCAGCACGTTGAAGGAGTAGCGGGTTTCGCCGCGGGTGAAGCCGAACAGCTCGCGCCCGAAGCCCACCGCGAATCGCTCCACGCGGACCCCGGCCCACTTGGCCACGGCGAAATGGCCCAGCTCGTGTACAAACACGATCACGGAGAAGCCCAGAATCATGAGCAGGTATGGCCAGGCGGCGTTCCACACGCCCAGGGCGATATCGAGGATCGTGGATTGAGCGATCAACATGTTGTGCATCGAGCAACCTCATCGCGGGCCCAGCGGTCCGCGTTCAACAGGTCTTCCAGAGTCGGCGCTGGTTGAAACGCATGTTCGCTCAGCGCCTTTTCAGTTAATCGGACAATGTCGCCGAAGGCGATGGCCCGCTCGCGGAAGAGTTCCACGGCAGCCTCGTTGGCGGCGTTGAGCACCGCCCCGCAGGTGCCGCCGCGACGGGCAACCTCATGACCCAGACGCAGCGCCGGAAAACGCTCGGCATCTGGCGCGTGAAACGTCAATCGGCCGACCTCGCACAAGTCCAGCCGTGGCGAAGGGCAGGCCCGCCGCTGCGGGTATGTCAAGGCATACTGAATCGGCGTTCGCATGTCCGGAGTGCCCAGTTGGGCGACCATCGAGCCGTCACAGAACTCGACCAGCGAGTGTACGATCGATTCAGGGTGGATGACCACTTCGATCTGTTCGGGGCGAAGGTCGAAAAGCCAACGGGCTTCGACAATTTCCAGCGCCTTGTTCATCATCGTGGCGGAGTCAATGGTGATTTTCGGACCCATCTCCCACGTGGGGTGCTGCATGGCGTCTTCAAGCGTTGCGGACTCCATGGCGTCCTTGTCCCGGGTGCGGAACGGACCGCCCGAAGCGGTCAGATACACCTTGCGCACTTCGTCGCGATGCCCCGCCTGAAGGGCCTGGAAGATTGCGGAATGTTCGCTGTCCACTGGAATGATCGTAGCCCCCGTCCTTCGCGCCAAAGGCATCAGCAACGACCCGGCTACGACGAGGACTTCTTTGCTTGCCAAGGCAATACGTTTGCCTAGCTCCACGGCGCAAAGCGTCGCAGCCAAGCCGGCGGCGCCCACGACCCCGCACACCGCGCAATCGAAATCCCCTGCACGCAACAGCTCGACTAGCGCGTTGGGTCCTGCGAACACCCGCGGGCTGTACTCGAGCGCACCCCGCAACTCGGCGGCGAAGTCCTGCTGGACGATCGCCAGGGCGTCCGGTCGGATGGTGTTGGCCTGCTGGGCAAGTTCCTTCGCCCGCGATCCGGCGGCCAGACCCGTGACCCGCCACTCGCCGTTCAGCCCGGACAGGACGTCCAGCGCATTGCGTCCAATCGAGCCTGTCGATCCTAAGACGATTGCCTTTCTTGTCACTTCTGCCTTGATCCGCCAAGCACGGCGTCTCGAATCGCGCCCGTGGGGCCATCATAAGTACGAGCCGCCGGAGTAACAAGTTGTCGCCCGCCGAAGGGGCGGTGGCGGGGTCGTTTTTGGTACGCCGATACAGCCCGCCTATACTTGCTGGCGGCCCTGTCTGACATCCCAGACGGCCCTGAGGCTAACCCTGATGGCCCAATGCCTGCTTTCGTCGGCCAAGTTCTCCGTCGAGCGACGGGTATATGCGCAGCCACAGGGGAAGACGCACCACTACGACGTAGTCGTTCACCCGGGAGCGGTGGTGATCCTTCCCGTGCTGGCCGATGGGCGGATCGTGCTGATTCGAAATCATCGCTACACCGTCGAGGAGGAGCTGTGGGAGCTGCCTGCGGGGACCATGGAGCCGGACGAGTCCCCTGTTGAAACGGCCAAGCGGGAGCTGGAGGAGGAGGCCGGGTACTCCGCAGGGCGGCTCACGCTGCTGGCGGAATACTATACGTCGCCAGGGTTCACCACGGAGCTCATGCGGGCCTATCTGGCGACCGAACTAAGCTAAGACCGGTGCCCCAACGGCTGGAGGCGAACGAGCGGATTACGGTGGAGGTCACGGAGCCGGACCGCGTCAAGAAGATGCTCTTGGGTGGCGAACTCCGCGACGGAAAGACCATCGCCACGCTTGGCGCGTATTTCATGGGCACGCTGTGCCCAGGGAGCGTAACTGGTAACTCTAACTCGTAACGGGTAACTGTCGCTATGGGTTGGCGAGATCGTGACTACGCGAGCAGGGATGTGGACACCGGCTGGGCCTGGTCCCCGCGGCGAAGTGCCCTGCGCGGACGGAGCGTGGTCACGACGCTCATCATCGTCAACGTCGTCGTGTTCGTGCTAACCGTACTGATGTTCCCTGATGGCCCGCTCTTCCGATCGCTGGCCATGGAGTCGCGGCGCGTCCTCCAGGGCGAGGTCTGGCGGCTGATCACTGCCCAGTATCTGCATTGGACAGGAATGCACATCTTCATGAACATGCTCGGTCTGCATTTCCTCGGCCGGCCGCTGGAACGCGATTGGGGGTCGCGTCGATTCCTGACCCTGTACACGGTCGCCGGGACACTGGGGATGCTCGCGCTTCTCGGCGTTGTGCGCCTGGGCTGGCTGCCCCCGGCGTATGCGGCGGGAGCGTCGGGCGGAGTCCTGTTTCTGCTGGGAGCCTGCGCGGTGAAGTACCCGCACGCCGAGCTGCTCGTTTATTTCCTGTTTCCGATCAAGATCCGCACCGCGGCCCTGGTGTTTGCGGGTCTGTACGTTCTCAATGTCTCACGAGGCGGGCCCAACGCGGGCGGAGACGTCTGCCACCTGGCCGGGCTTATCTTCGGGGCGTGGTGGGCGTGGCGCGGAGACTCCTGGTGGGACCGTGTGGCGTGGCGCTGGACCCAGTGGCGCGGAAGGCCACGCAAGGTCCACGTCCGCCGCTTCACCCCGGACTTCGAGCGCCGCGTGGTGGACGAGGAAACCATCGACCGCATCCTCAAGAAAGTCTACGACGGCGGCATCCACAGTCTCAGTGAAGCCGAGAAGCGTGCCCTCCAGGAAGCCACGGAGCGCCAGCGGGCCGACGGCCATCGCGTGGACTAGCCCCGGCGCTACGGTTGCAGCGCCGGCATACCAAACTCCGACTGCATGATTTGAAAGTCCGCTAGGTCGACGTCACAGTCGCCGTCCGCGTCGGCCCGGAGGGTACCGTCGTCGCGAACCGGTGCCTCGAGGGGGGTAAAGCGGCAGATGTCGTGGGCGTTGGCAACGCCGTCGTCGTCGGTGTCGGGATCGCACGGGTCGCCCGCGCCGTCGGTGTCGAAGTCCTCCTGGCCCGTGTTGGGATGCTCGGGGCAATTGTCGAGTTCATTGGGAATGGAGTCGTCGTCGTAGTCGGTGACGGGCACGACATGGTAGCGCGCCAACGCGAAGTTGGTGTTGACGTTGGCCGTACCGATAAAGCCGCCCAGGACCACACGGTTGGTTTGCGTGCGGACCATGGCCGACGAGAACTCATAGGAAGTTCCGAACGGCGTGGACAGTCCGCCGTCTTCGCCGAAGGACATATCCGTATTGCCGTCGTCGAGAAAGCGCGTGAGCGAGAAACCGCGCCCGTTGCAGACGATCCTGCCACCGCCGTCGATTACAAAGTCCGTGGGATCGTTGTAGAACCCGCCCTGCGGGCCGACGACGCGACCGCCGCTGGCCCACGTCTCATCGAGCGAACCGTCCTCGTTGAGCCGCACGAGGATCGTCCTCCCGCCGCCGGCGCTGGCAAGGAGCAGCTTGCCATCTTTGAGCACCGCGATCTTGCTTACGTTCTCCGCGTAGAACGGATCGGGCCCGAAGGTGAAGACCACCTTTCCCCCGTCGCCGAACGTATCGTCGAGTTCGCCGTTCGGGTGGTAGCGGGCAAGGGCGTGGATCCGGTTCCCCGAGCTCATCTGGCTGGTGGTGGAGGTCAGACCGCCGGCGATGATCTTGCCATCCGGCTGGAGGGCCAGGCTCACCAGAAAGTCGATCGGGCCCGCGATCTCCTCCCGTGAGAAGTCCGTTCGCACGATCCCGCCCGTGCCGAAACCAGAGTCCGGCATGCCTCCGGCATCGACGCGGAAGAGCACCCAGTCCCAGGCGCCCGAGGTGTAGCTGTAGCCGGCCATCACCGCTTTGCCGTCTTCCTGAAGTAGAATAGCGGCGACGTACGGTTGTTCGCCGGCCGCGAACACGGTTAGGCCAGCGGTCCCGAACGACAGATCGAAGTCGCCATTGTCCAGCAGTCGACCGATCATGTGCCGCTGCGCACTGTTTTGAATGTAGCCGCAGCCGATCAGGATCGTTCCGTTCGGGCCGGCGGCCACGCCCCCCGACGTTCCAAGAGACGCCGGCATGATAAGCTGGCCGTCGCCGCTGAAGCTCATGTCCGGCGAACCGTCAGGATGGTAACGGGCCACCCCGTAGCGATTCGACGAGCCGGCCGTCCCCACCGCCACGAGCTTCCCGTCCGGCATCTCGACAAGGCCTTCGACGCGATCGAACGCCCCGCCGAAGTCCGTGGTGGCCAGCCCGGCCGCACCGAACGTCTCGTCCAGTTCGCCGGATTGGCCCCGTGCAACAGCGGCGGTGACGAGGCCGACGACCATCGCGCACACAACTGAGAAACACGTCCTTCCGATTGGCAAAGCGACGAACATACTTGCTCCCCCCGCGGTACCCAACCAGTGGCCCTTACCTCATTCCAGATGAACGTTATGGCTGCGAGCATAACAGGCGGCGTTTATGGGACAAAGGGTTTTGCCGTAGGGACTTGTATCTCCTCGCCGCGGACGGTATTTGTGGGTACGTTCGACTGGAAGGGCTTGCCGGCGCGGAAACCACGATCGCGCGGCGGGGAAGGGAAATCGCACGCATGATTCCAACCGAACGGCCGTTGGATAATCCCATAAACTGGTCCTTCCGGGCCATGCGCGTCCGCGGCATCGACGTGCGCGTGCATGTCACGTTCGTCCTCGGAGCGGTGGTTCTCCTATGGATGGAGCTCCCCAAGGAGGGGGTGCGGGTAACGGCACCATTCTCGCACGTGCTGGGCGGCGCATTGGCGACGTACGCAATTCTGTTTGCCGTGGTACTCCTGCACGAGTTCGGCCACTGCTGGGGCGCGCGGCGAACCGGTGGCGAGGCTGACGAAATCCTGTTGTGGCCGCTCGGTGGGCTGGCCACAGTCAACCCGCCCCACGAGCCACGAGCGCATCTGGTCACAACCCTCGCCGGGCCGATGGTCAACGTGGCCATCTGCGCCTTGTGCTCCGCCGCGCTGGCGCTGTGGATAGGCAGCTTGGGCGCCGTCCCATGGAATCCGCTGCACCCCATGACGCCGACGGACGCGTCGATCTTTCCCACGCTCGGGCAGTATTGGGTCCTTCGCGTCTATGGTACGAGCTACTTTCTGCTGCTGATCAACCTGTTGCCGGTGTTTCCGTTCGACGGCGGGCGGATTGTGCAAGCGGTAATCTGGTCGCGACTGGGCTACCGCAAGGCCGCCGAAATCGCCACCACGACGGGCATGGTCGGTGCGATTGCCATCGGGCTCGCCGGGCTTTTTACTGACCAGAGCTGGCTGTTCGTCATGATCGCCGTCTTCGGCTACGCCACCTGCTGGCAGACCAGAATGGCGCTACGTGAGCGGGGTGATTTGGGTTTCGACGAGTTCGCATACGACGCCTCAGCCGTCCGCCGAGCCCCGCGTGCCTCGCGCCACGGACCCATTAAGCGGTTACGGCTCCGTCGCGCCGCCGCTCGCGCCGAGCGCGAACGCCAGGTTGAGGAGCTTCACGAGCAGGCCGTGGAGGCTGTGCTCCGCAAGGTCTCCCAGTCCGGGCTGGGCTCCCTCACCGCCCGGGAGCGTGCCATTCTGGAGGAGGAAACCCGCCGTCGCCGGGCCCTTGCTGAGGATTCCCGCCGCCCGGATTGAGGCCGGCATCGTTTCCGGTCACTCCGAAAGGCTGGTCGGGTTCAAATAGTTTGCATCCCGAACCATAAGTCCTTATGTCACAGGGGTTTACGCATTCCAGCGTCCCCGCTTTGGCCGGACCTTTCCCCGGACCAAGGGCGCCTCGACGTTGTACGTCGTCCGCAGGTCAGGCGGCTTGCGTGGAAGGCAAGTTGCTCTATACTTGCTGGGCTCTGGGTCGGATCGCCCGGCCTGAAAAAGTGCGATCGAAGGGAGCGGACGCCGCGATGTCACGGGTTTGCCATTTCACGGGTAAGAAGACGCGTTCCGGGCGGCAGATCGCCCGCCGCGGCAAGGCCAAGTATCTGGGCGGCGTGGGTCGCAAGACCACGGGTTCCACGAAGCGGACCTTCAAGGCCAACATTCAGCGCGTCCGCGCGATCATCGACGGCAAGGTCTGCCGCATCCGCGTCTCCGCCAAGGCCATCCGCATGGGCCTTCTTGAAAAACCCCGGGCCCGTGACTGGAAGGCTTCGCAGCAAGCCATCACGGTCGTGCCCGAGAGCACCTGATCGTCATTCATCTGAGCTGTCTACGGGTTGGGGATGCGGAACGCTCGCGGTTGGGCGATAGCGTTCGGCCTCTTCAAGCCTTCCCCAACGCTCATAGAGTTCCACCAGTCGTTGCCGCGCGAGCGCGGTGCCCGGGGCGTCGTCTCCACCGGTCTCCCGCTGCGCGCGGTAGCTGGCCATCAGCAGAGGCTCCGCTTCTTCGAGCCGACCGAGGCTGACGAGGCAGTGACCCAGCTCGCCTTGCGTCTCCGCCAACCGCGCCGCACTGGGAGGAACCGCGCGCGACTGACGTTCCAGGCACTGCCGCAGCAGGGGTTCCGCCTCCTCGGGCCGTTGCTGGGCGATGAGGGTGCGACCCAGGCCCAGTAGCGACCGGGCCACGTCGGGATGGTCGTCGTGAAGCAAAGCCTTTCGCGTCCGCAACGCAGCTTCATGCAGGACCTTCGCCTCCGCGCATCTCCCCGCGATGCGGAGCACTTCAGCAAGTCTGAATTGGGCCATGGCCACATCGGGATGCAGCGCAGGGAAGTGGCGCTGCGTAAGAGCGAGCGACTCGCGCAGGGCGGCCTCGGCCGCGACAAGATCACCCCTGCGAGTATGGACCGAGGCCAGATTCTGAAGGCTCATGCTTACCTCAAGGTGCTCGAGGCCGAGGGTCCTCCGCCGGATTTCCAAACCCTGCTCGATGAGCTTGACGGCGCCGTCGAGGTCCCCGCGGTCGCGGGCCAGCAGGCCCAAGGCGTTGATACTCTGTGCGACGAGGGGATGCTCCTCTCCGAGGAGACGCCGATGAATGTCCACGGCCGACGTCAGTTGCTGCTCCGCAAGATCGTAGAGACCCAGGCTGCGATAGCTGTTGCCGATGGTGGTTCGAAGTGAGGCCTCGACCTCCGGTTGTCCGCCAAGGATCTCCACCCAATGGACGGCCTCTTCGAGCACCGTTCTCACGCTCACGTCCGCCCCTTGTCGCGAAGGTTCCACGGAGCCCAACGTGTCCTCGAGGAATACCTTGATCTGCTTGGCTTTCTCGGCCTCCAACGTGCTGCGCCGATACAGCACCGACATGGCCACGCTGAAGGCCAGCAGCAGGACGACAAAGGTCGCCCCCACGGACACGGGCCAGCGATACCGGTGCAGCGTCTTCCGCAGGACGTACCACTGGCTGTCGCGTCGGGCGTCGATCGGATCACCGCGGAGGAATCGGCGGAGGTCATCGGCCAGTTCCCCAGCGGTCTGGTATCGCCGCGCGGGAGCGGGAGCTAAGGCCTTGATCACGATGGTGTCAAGTTCGTCGTTGATTCGGGTGTGTTCTTCCGCAACCAGGCTGGGAGGCGGTGGATCGGTATCGAGGACGGCCCGGATGGTCTCGTTCAACGACGCACCCGGCGGATGGGGCAGCCGCCCGGTCAACAGCTCGTAGAGAATCACGCCCAGGGCATACACATCGGTGCGAACGTCGATGACGTCCGGATCGCCGCGGAACTGCTCCGGCGCGGCGTAGGCCAGCGTGCCCATGAACTGCCCCGCGGCGGTGACGACGGAGGCTTGGGACACGACGCTGTCGTAGCCCACGGCCTTAGCCAATCCGAAGTCCACGATATGCGGGTGACGATCTGCATCGATCAGGATGTTGCCCGGCTTGAGGTCGCGATGGATCACCCCGCGCTGGTGGGCATGGTTCACGCCGTCGCAGATATCGCAGAAAAGCCGCAAGGCCTCGGCCAGCGACAGTGGTTGGCGATTAGCAGCCCGCTGCTCCTGAACGAACTCATCGAGCGGCCGGCCTTCAACGTACTCCATGGCGAAGAACAGACGCCCGTCGTCGGTGATGCCGCTGTCGTAGACCGTCACGATGAATGGATGCCGCAGGGCGGCGACGACCTCGATTTCTCTTTCGAATCGCTGCCGACGGTTGGCGACAGCCAGGCGCCCTTCGAGCAGGACCTTGACCGCCACTACGCGGCGCGTGGCCCGCTGGACCGCCTTGTAGACGATCCCCTGGGCGCCGTGGCGGATCTCGCCGAGCAGGTCATAGCCCTCAATCCGGACAGCCGTCGTCCCGCGGTTGTCCGTCCCAGCTCGCGGTGCTCGCGATGCGGTCAGCACGTCTCTTAGAAGCTCGTTGTTGGCCCGCAGCTCAGCGAGCCTGTCGCGACACACCGGGCAGACTTCTAGGTGTCCCCTGCGCGCGGGGTCGGCAGGAGTCCCGGCAAGAACGGCCTCGAGCTCCTCGAGGTCCGGGCAGGCAGTGGAGGCGGGCGTAGACACGGCGCGGTCAACTCACTTCGTAGGCCTCTTCGAG
>SBAX01000089.1 GCA_005240095.1 Phycisphaera mikurensis | reverse complement strand
GGCGTAGCCCCCGGCCCCGGCCCGCAACCCGGCGGCAAACCCAAGGACGACGTCATCGACGCCGAGTTCGAGGTCAAGGAATCGAAGTAGGGTCAGTACCGCGACCGTCAGGGAGCGGGCATACGAGCCCCCTGTGCCGCGGCACCCCCTTGTGGCAGGCGCGACAGGCGGCTTGCTCAGACTCGCCTCGAGATGATGGACTGGTGGATCGACCTCGGCGCTCAGCGCCTCGTCGGCAACCCCGAACACGGCGGACAGTGGATGGCAGAGGTCTACTGACCGAACGCGGTTGCGTTCGCCGTGACTTTCACCGATAGTTCAGGCATGAAGAACCCAAACTCCCCGCCCGGCGATATCGCCGAACGCGGGACCGAGATTTACGAACGGCGTTTGCGCCACGTCCTTGAGCCACAACACAACGGCAAGTACGTGGTCATCGACGTCGAGACGGGCGAGTACGAGCTCGATGAGGACCATCTGGCCGCTTCAGATCGCGCCACGGCCAAGCGACCTGGCGCGCCGCTGTACGCAACCCGCGTTGGCTCGCGTTCACTTGGGCGCATCGGTGGTCGGCTCGCTTGCTATCTGCCTCGGTTCGCTTCCGTAGGTGCGAACGACTGATCCCGGTCTCCTCGCTGCAATCGGTCGATGAACAAGCGAAAGCTACTCAAGAGAATCTCGCAGAATCCGAAGAACGTTTGGTTCTTGGAAATGGTTGCTCTCGTCGAGGCCTTCGGGTTCCGGCTGTCGCGCGTGAATGGGAGCCATCACATCTTCACACACGCGGCCATTCCAGAGCTGGTTAACCTGCAGGAGGTCGGGGGGCAGGCCAAACCCTACCAGATCAGGCAGTTTCTTCGACTCGTCGAACGCTATAATCTATCGTTGGAGGCGGACCGATGAGAGGATTATCGATGAAGGATTACCACATCAACATTTTCTACAGTCGCGAGGATAGAGGCTATATCGCCGACATCCCTGACTTACATGCGTGCTCGGCCTTTGGAAAAACCCCGCAGGCTGCACTCCGCGAAGTGGAGAGAGCCAAGGCCGCGTGGCTGAAGGCAGCCAAGAAGGAAGGCAAGCCCATCCCACGTCCTAAGTATCGCCCCGCAATCTACCAGGCAACTTCGTAACGACCGCTATGCTTCGGTTAAACGTGCAGCATCCCGCAGCGTCAGGGTCGACCGAAGGCGCCCTTCAATCATGCTTCCCGGAGATGGCGGTTCGGGCGACGGCTTCCAGCGATTGATCGCCGTCCGCTCGGAACTCCGCCAGCGTTTTCTTCGAGCCGGCGTCGAGAAACGTCACCGTTGCGATGCGCGAAAGATCGCCGGTCCACAGGGATTCCAGCCCCAAGGCGCCGGCCAGCAGCGCGGCCTGATGTTGCGTCGCCGGTGTGCTCAGGTCGAGTGTCACGAGCAATGCGGAGGCATCGGTGAGGAGCGCGTCGAGCGCCTCGAACTGAGGCTTCAGCCGTTTGCAATGAGGACACATGTCATGGTGAATGCGCACAGCGATGATCTCGGGGGCCCGCACCTTGGCATCAACTTTGAATTCCGTGCCACGACGACCCGGCGGGGCGGAATGCCCGGGCGCGGAGGCGATGCCCAGCAGGGCCAGGGCAAAAACCATGTAGCGAGGGACTCGTCTCATTTCTATTCTCCTCAAGAGCGGGCTGGCGCGGGCATCAGGCCCCGAGCCGCTGGGCCAAGCGGGAAATCTGCAACTCAACGCGTTTGATTTCTCGCATCATGACGATGCGCTGAAGCTCCATCCAGTACCAGATCTTGAGCATCGCCACCGTGAGCATGCACAGGACGCAGGCCAGGGCCCACGCGAGCATTTCCCGCGTGGCGTCAGCGCGAAAGAACTTCACTGCCGAGATGACGCCGAGCACGAGAAAAACCAGGGTCCAGATCGCGCCCAGCAGGTTGAGCCAGCGGCGTTTGCCGCGAAAGGTCTCTAAGAGCAGCTCGAAGATTCCGGGCTCCTCACCCAGCGTCCGGGACAGGTCGGCTTCCTCGTTACGCAGGGCCCGGGTGATTTTCTCGTCCAAGTCGCTCATGATCGATCTCCAAGAGGGCGTTCTTCAAGCGCGCGCGGGCGCTGTGCAGGCGCGACTTGATCGTCCCCACCGGCACGTCGAACACTTCGGCCATCTGCGATACGCCAAGGCCCTCGAGATAGTGGAGGGCGAGGATGGCACGCTGGTCGTCCGGCAGTTGCCGCAGCGCCGTCTGCAGGGGATCGAGTTCATCCGCCCGCGGGAGCGCCGGCTGCGGCGTGACCCGGTCTGCATCGCCCCCGGCCGCCTGCAGTTCCTTCGCCGCATCACGGCGGACCTGCCGGCGGCGGATCCAATCCGCGCACTTGTTCGCGACGATGCGGAACGCCCAGACGCGGAACTGAGCAGGATCATCGAGCCCTCGCAGACCATGCACGATCGCCAGCCAGGCATCTTGCGCCAGATCGCCGGCCGCTTCGTGGTCCGACGTCAGTCGCGCAGCCAGGCCCCGCAGGCGCGGGTGCCAGCGAGAGACCAAATCGCCGAAGGCCTTTGCGTCACCCGCCTGACATCGCAGGACCAGCAATTCGTCCTCGATGTCCCCCGGCAAGCGCCGCATGCTCGGATCATACAGTCGCACGAGGAGGTCGTTGGTTCGACGTCCGATAGAAAGGAAGGTGGGGAATCAGGGATTCTGGTTCCCGCGGCCGCGGGGGATGCGCAGCCTTGCGGGGCAGTCTGTGCCCACGCCCTGCCCCGCCCAGACTGCCCCTCACGCCTCGGGCAGGCGCCGTCGCGGCGACGGTCGGGAGCGGTATTCCAAGCCGCCGGCAGCACCGCTTTCTGCAGAGGCGTTTTTACGGTGTCCTTCTTCGCCCTTCCCCGGCTCGTCTGCGACCCCTCCGCTGCGTGTCAAGTTGCTCAATGCACCAGTTCTTTCCTCCGGGCGTCGAGTTGGTCCTTGAGCCGTTTGAGGATCGCCGAGTGCATCTGGGAGACCCGGCTCTCGGAAAGGTCGAGGGTGGCCCCGATCTCCTTCATGGTCATCTCTTCGTAGTAGTACAGGACGAGGATCAGACGCTCCGCACGGGTGAGCCCTCGGGTGATGAGTTCCTTAAGATCCTTGCGCTGGATATCGTGCACTGGGTCGCGACCGCGTTTGTCCTCGATGACGTCGATTTCCTGCACTTCCTTGTTGGAGTCGGTCTCGGTGTACTTGCGGGAGAGCGACACCTGAGTGACGGCCGTGGCGTCACGGAGGAGTTTCTCGAACTCCCCGGCCGGCAGGCGCATGCGCTGCGCGATTTCGCCTTCCGTGGGGCTCCGCCCCAGGGTGGCTTCCAGCTCCCGGGAGGCCCTCTCCAGCTTGTTCGCCCGGCTGCGGACCAGGCGGGGGACCCAGTCCATGCTGCGAAGTTCGTCGAGGATGGCCCCGCGGATCCGCGGGGCACAGTAGGTCTCGAACTTGACCCCCCGCTTGAGGTCGAAGGCGTCGATGGCATCCATCAGGCCGAAAATGCCCGCAGAGACGAGGTCGTCGTTTTCCACCTCGTCGGGGAGCTTGGCCCCGATGCGCTCGGCGTTGTATTTGACCAGCGGAAGGAACTCCTCCATGAGCCGGTTCCGCAGGCCCTGGTCGTGCGACTTCTTGAATTCCCGCCACACACGGGTGAGGTCCTTGGCCTTCTTTGCGACTGGCATTCCGTTGCCTCCTTACTGGAAACTAGAGACTAGAGACTAGAAACTAGACACTGCCCTCCTTGGATGGATCAGCCGCGCTAAAACGGGCGCGGATCTGCGATTCCCTTTTCCTTTCATGCTCACGGACGACCAGCTGGGCGGCGTACCCCAGGGCCATCCCCATGAAGAAGAAGACGAACATGGCGAGAATTGCGCGGGAGAGGGTGACCGTCAGGGGGTTCTGATTCAGCAACCCCGCAGTGGTCACGATGGCGAAGGCGAGCAAGCCGAGGCTTGCGCCGGCATATCGGGGCACCATTGTGCAACCTCCGTGTCGCGAACTAGAAACTAGAGACTAGAGACAAGAAACTAGAAGAGGCTTCCTCGTCCCTGTGTCTCACGTCAACTCAACGCGGGGATGGGCGAAAGGACAAGCGGAAGACTGTTCGACGCAGCCCTCCGTGGTCAAGTCGTTGCGTCCGTCGTCAGCATCCTTGCCGACGTTGGGTGACGCGCATCCCTTACGCGTTGGGCGTCGCCTCACACGAACAGGCCGGCGACGCGATGCAAGAGCCCGCTGCGTGGTTGCGGAAGTGCACAAGACCGAGCGACTTCACTTGCCATCGCAGCGATGCAGGCGCTGGCGTTCGACCCCGGACATCGAATGACAAAGGGGCACCGCGCCTGAACGGCCAGCTCCACGGAACTATCATGCAACAAGTAGCCGGCGTTTGCAATGGGGAAATTGAGAAATTTTTGCGCGACGGCGGCGATGCGCCGGTAGGTGGCCTCGGCCTGCGCCCGACTGTCGGACATGTTGACCACCAGACTGATCGATCCCCGGTAGCGCTCCTTGTGCAGAGCTTTGACCGTGGCGTAGGCGTCAGTGACAGCGGTTGGCTCCGGCGTGGTCACCACCCAGACCCTCTCGGCAACATGGGCGAAGCTGAGCACGTTGCGGGACAGACCCGCGCCGAGATCGAAGACGGCGATATCAGCACTGGCGGCCAGTTTGTGCAGCTGCGTGATGAGGTGCTGGCGCTCGAACTCGGACAGGTTGTACAAAGCATGCACGCCGGAAGCGCCGGGCAGGAAGCAGATTCCGCCCGGCCCGCGGAGGCAGATCTCCTCCAGGGCACGTGCCCCGCCCACGAGGTGGGCGAGGGTGTAGCGGGGGTGAAGGTTCATGAGCACGTCGGCATTGGCCAGGCCCATGTCGAGGTCCGTGAGGGCAACGCGCAAACCTTGCTCGGCCAGGCACACCGACAAGTTCACCGCGATGTTCGATTTCCCCACGCCCCCCTTACCGCTCAAGATGGCGATGGTCGATGAGTTTCGCCGATGCCGGCGACGCATCATCGTCCGCAGGCGAGTAGCCTGATCGGCGTGAACTGCGGGATGGTCGGGGCGTTCCAAGGTTGCCCAAACCTCATTTCCTAGCCGGGCCGAGACTCTCGCCGCCGTGAGGCGGGTCGAGGATCAACTCGGTCACGAGGCGATGTTCGGCCAAGCGTATATCATCGGGCACGTCCTGGCCCGTGGTCACATAGGACAGGCGGGTTTTCACCTTCTGAAGGCAATTGAGCACGACGCCGAAGCCGACGGCCTCATCCAGCTTGGTGAAAATCACATGGTCAAAGCCCACGTCGCTAAATCGGGCGATGGCCTCGTCGAGTACCCTCTGATCGGCGGTCGCGGACAGCACGAGGTGGATCTCATTGGGCTTGACCGCGGCGAAGAAGCGCTGCAGATCCTTGATCTTGAGCCCGTCGCGCTGGCTTCTTCCGGCGGTATCGAAGAAGACTACGTCCCGGTCGGCCATCGCTGCCACGGCCTGGGGCAGTTGATCGGGGGTGAGCACGACCTCCAGGGGCACGTCGATGATGCGGGCATAGGTCTTGAGCTGCTCGACCGCGGCGATGCGGTAGGTATCCAGGGTCAGCAGGCCCACGCGGCGGTTCTCCCGCAGACAGAGGTTGGCCGCGAGCTTGGCAATGGTCGTGGTCTTGCCCACGCCAGTGGGACCGACCAGGGCAACTACGTAAGGCTTCTTGCTCCCCCGGACTTCGATGGGAACCGTCGGAGGGAGCATGGCCATCATGGCTCGGGCCAACTCCGCTCGAACCGCCTTGGGGTCGCCCATCTGCTGGGCAGTCAGCTTAGTCCGCACGGCGCTGAGCAGTTGCCCGGCCAGTTCTTCAGCTACGTTGGTTTCGATGAGCCGGCGATGGAAGTCGAACAGCTCTGCGGGGATGCTCGGCGTACGGGCGCGGCGCGTCTCGACGACCAGCTCACCGATGAGGCCCTTCAGGGAACTCACTTCGGACAACAAGGCGTCGGGAGAGACCTTTGGGGCCTGTCCACTACGGCCAGGAAATGAGCCGTCAGGCCCTTCACCCTCACCCCCAGCCCCTCTGCCTCGCAGGGAGATGGGTGCACGGGGGGAACGGACTGGCATGCCGTTTTTGCGCATCGGTTCCGGTAGGTCATTCATCTCCCGGGCGGCGGTGATCTCAACATAGGGTCTTGCCCCTAGGCCCAGGACCCCCCGACGGGATACGGTCCGCGTACTAAGGATGACGGCCGTACGTCCAAACCGGCGTTTGACCTGATCCAGGGCGTCAGCCATCGACTTGCCCCGGAAGGTTGTCAGACCATCGACCATGCTTTCCATTGCCCCATTGGCCCGCGCAGGATTGGACCCGCCGCTCCTATTAGGTTTCATCGGTCAGGACCACTATTCCGTGGGACTCGACTTCAAAGCCCCGGACGATCTCGTTGTAAGACAGCACTGCTATGTTGGGCATCTGAACTTCCACCATCTTCCTGACCCACAAGCGAATCTGGGGTGGGGTAAGCAGAACGGGCGGCCGCCCGCGGAGGCTGGAGGCGGCCTTATCAACCACGCTTCGGATGGCCCCCACGAGCTTGGCTTGGACCGGCGGGGGTAATGTAAGCATGGTAGCGTGGTCGGTGCGTTCGAGGCTCTTGCCGACCATCTGCTCCACGCTGGGATCGAGGGTAATGCAGTGGATTCGCCCATCGTCCCCCTTGTGCTGGTGGCAGAGAGTCCGGGCGAGGGCGTCGCGGGCGTACTCGGTGAGGATTTCGGTGTCCTTGGTCCTCCCGGCTACGTCGGCGGCGGCCTCGAGGATGGCCTCCAGGTCCCGGATGGGCACCCGTTCGCGAAGCAGAGCCTGAAGGATGCGCTGCACCTCCCCGGGCTTGAGGACGTTGGGGATGACCTCTTCGACCAGCTTGGCTGCCCGCTCCTTGAGGGTATCGAGCAGCCGATTGACCTCCTGGCGGGTCAGCAGCTCATCGGCGTGGCGGCGGACCAGTTCGATAAGGTAGGTGCTGATCACGCTGGTGGGCTCGACCACGGTGTAGCTTCGATGCTCAGCCTCGTGCCGCTGCTTCTCGTCGATCCAGAAGGCGGGTAGGCCGAACGCCGGCTCCTTAGTCTCGATCCCGTGGATGCGTTCGGTGACCGCCCCGGCGTCGATGGCCAGCAGGTGACCGGGCATGACCTCGCCCCGCCCGATCTGCAGGCCCTTGAGCTTCACCGCGAATTCGTTGGCGGCGAGCTGCATGTCGTCGCGGATGCGGATCGGCGGAACGACGATGCCGAGCTCCGACGCTACTTGGCGACGCATGTTGGTGATCCGGTCGAGGAGGTCGCCGCCCTGCTTGCGGTCCACGAGGCGGATGACCCCGTAGCCCACGTTGAGTTCCATGGGGTCGGGGGCCAGGTGCTTCTCGACGCGTTCGGGTGCGGTCGGTCTGGCCTTGGCCGCGACGGCCTGGGCGACGGCCACCTGCTCCCGCTTGGTCAGCAGGTAGGCCATGGCGACGCTCGACGCCGCAAGCAGCATCAGTGGCGGCTTTGGCAGCGGCGTCACCGCCAGGACCAGCAGGAATCCGGCGGTCATCGCCAGGGCAATGGGCTGGCTGGTCAGTTGCCCCAGCAGCTCTTCGCCGAGGTTCTTCTTGGCGGCGCTGCGGGTCACGATCATCGCCGCTGAGACAGACACGATGAACGCCGGGATCTGCGACACCAAGCCGTCCCCGATGGTCAGGATCGTAAATCGCCGGAAAGTCTCCCCGATGGGCAGCCCCAACTGCACCAGGCCGACGTAGATGCCGCCCAGGATGTTGACGAAGGTGATGATAATGCCAGCGATGGCGTCGCCGCGGACGAACTTGCTGGCGCCGTCCATGGCCCCGTAGAAGTCCGCCT
>SBAX01000165.1 GCA_005240095.1 Phycisphaera mikurensis | reverse complement strand
TCCTTACTCCTGCCAGAAACCGGAAACCCTTGATCCGGCAGGAGTTATCGTTCGTCGATCTTCAAATTCTTGAGCCCACCTTGCGCTGTACTGCTAACTAGAAGCGCAAATGTCGAATGGCGATTTGCGGTTGTCGATTGAGGGGCGGAGAGCGGCCGCAGACGCGCGGAAAACGGAGCCCTCACCCCTGACCCCTCTCCCGGGGGAGAGGGGGAACGCGAGAACGACCCCCCTTGGTCCCCCCTTGTGAAGGGGGGAGGCTATGGGTTCCAGAGCTGGCGGCCGGTGAGGTGGCGGAAGACGTCGTCGAGGGTGGGCTTGCCGACGGTGATGCTCTCGATCTCGCCGGGGAAGGCTTCCACGAGCTGGGGGACGAATTCGTGGGCGCTACGGCGTTCGATGCGGACGAGGCCGTCGGCGGCTTCGGCAGGGATGCCGAAACGATCGGTGATCTGCTGGGCGACGTGCGAGGGACTTCGGCAGGACATGGTGATGACGTCGGCGCCGATGGCGGCCTTGAGGTCGGCGGGAGTGCCGATGGTGACGAGACGGCCCTCGTCGAGGATGGCGATTCGGTCGCAGGCGTCGGCCTCGTCCATGAGGTGCGTGGTGAGCAGGCTGGTTACGCCTTCGTCTTTCCGCAGGGCTTGCAGGCATTCCATGAAGCCGGCGCGGGCCCCAGGGTCGAGGCCGGTGCTGGGCTCATCAAGGATGAGCACTTTGGGATTGGAGAGCAGAGCCTTGGAGAGCTCCACGCGGCGCTGGAGGCCGCCGGATAGGGTCTCCACGCGGGTGGTGGTGCGGTCGGCGAGGCCGAACCTGGCGAGCAGGTCGAGGCATTTGGCGCGGAGGGATGAACCGCGCAGGCCGTAGAGGTGGCCGTGGTGGGTGAGGTTCTCCAGGACGGTGAGCTTGGCGTCGAGGCTGGGGCGCTGGAAGGCGATTCCGATGCGGGAGCGGACGGCGGTGCGATCGGCGACGACATCGGCGCCGGCGATCGTGGCGCGGCCGACCGCGGGGGTCAGGAGAGTGGCGAGGATCTTGAAGAGCGTGGTCTTGCCGCTGCCGTTGGGGCCCAGGAGGCCGAAGATCTGGGCGGGCTCGACGGTGAAGGTGACGGCGTCGAGGGCGAGGCGATCGCCGTAGCGGTAAGTGATGGAGGAGACGGAGACGATCATGTCAGTGGCCAGTGGCCGGTGGCCAGTTACTCCATGCGGCGCTGCGCTTGGCGATGCGCCCGTCATCGCGGCATGGCGGCGCTGCTGGGCCATGACACGCAGGCAGCCAAACGGCTCGGCAGGAGCCTCGCCCTCCCGAGCGGTGCGCTTGGCCATGCCGCCAATCGGAATCCAGGCACCTGACCCTCACCCCGGCCCTCTCCCTGGAAGGGAGAGGGGGTGTTTACCGTGCGTCGATCATCATCAGGCCGAAGAGGAGAGGCAAGTAGATGACCGAAGAAAGCACGTGAAAGCGGGCCAGGGCGACGGTTTTTCGGGAGAGGAAGGCGATGCCGCAGGCGAGAAAGGCAAGGCCCAGGAGCATGGCGCCGAGGGCGTACCACTGGCCGCTGAGGGCCGCGGGGACGGGAAGGAGGCTCACAATGAGCAGGGCCACGGTGTGGGTGATCACGTGGCGGTTGGTCTCCCAGCCGTCGCCGTCGAGGACGGAGAGCATAGGGAAGCCGGCGCGGGCGTAATCCTCGCGATATTGCCAGGCGATGGCCGCAAAGTGCGGCAACTGCCAGAGGTAGAGGATCGCAAAGAGAATCCAGGCGCTGCGATCGATGGAGCCGGCGGCGGCCGACCAGCCGATCAGCGGGGGTAAGGCGCCGGGAACGGCTCCGACGTAAACGCACATCGGGGTGCGGCGCTTGAGCGGCGTGTAGATGAAGACGTAGCTGAGCAGAGTGATGGCGGCGATCAGGCCGCACAGGGGGTTCAGCAGGACGGCGAGGTAAGTCGCACCTACGACCGCGAAGACAGCGCCAAAGGCGGTTGCTTCGGTGCTGCTGAGGCGGCCGGAGGGCAGGGGTCGGTCCTGCGTGCGGAGCATGAGGGCGTCGTAGTCCTGCTCGAGGAGTTGATTGAGGGCGTTGGCGGCGGCGCCGACGAGGCCGGTGCCGATGAGGGTGTGGAGCAGCGAGGAGAGATCGACCGGCGCGCCGGTGTGCGATGCGGCGAGGCAGAAACCCACACTGGTGACGATGACGACGAGGCCGACGATGCGGATCTTGGCGAGCTCGGCGAAGGTGAGAGCGTAGGCGGCGAGGCTGCGGCGCGGGACGGCTACGTCGTGAAGTTCGAGGATGTCGCTCATGACGTGCCCTCAGCCTGACGCCTGCCGCGGGGAGAGCACGTGCTTGGCGTACCGCGGGGACGCGCTGCACCCGCGTTTTCAGCGCCGCAGCTGTCCAGCGTGCGGCCGCGCGCCGGTTGGGACCGGTGCGGCTGATACGACCCTTTCAGGGTCGTTGTGTTCCATCGGATGGGTCCGGTGGCGGCGCTACGCTTGCCACCGGCTACTGTCGGGCAGGCTTTCAGCCTGCAGGCCCTGAGGTCCTTCGATTCAGGCGTGGCCCCAGCAGCGTGCGCAACTGTATGATGATGCACAGGGTCACTCATAGGGCCACCTGCGCAGTCGTTATCTCGGCGGCGTCTTCACCGAGGGGGCGAAGGGTGTGATAGCTGCTTAGGGTGAGGGCGAGCATGCAGCCGAGGAGCACGGCGCCGACGAGCACGTGGGCGGAGGGGATGGCCCAGTTGACGGTGGCGGGCCATTGGCCGCCCATGACGGTTACGAGGAAAGCCAGTCCGCCGAGGAGCATCTGCAGGCCGATGAGGGCGGCGAGCAGCTTGCCTAAGGGCGAAAGCAGTCGACGGCCGGGATACTGCTCCAGCGTCCACATGGCGATCCAACTCAGCACCAGGATGACCACTACGGCCCAGACCAGGTGCGCGGCGAGGGCGTGGCGGTGTTCGAAGTGGCGGTAGGCGGCGCCGAAGACGAGCTGCAGGAACGTGCAGAGGAGAGCTACGAGGCAGCCCCGCTGGTAAAAGACGGCGGCCTTCACATGAGCCCCGCCTCGCGATTCAATCCAAGAGGGCGAGGTCATCAGGGCGAGCGTGCAGGTGAGGCAGAAGCAGACCTGACCCCAGATGCCGTGGACCATGGCGAGAAGGGTTGAGACCTCGCGGACGCGAAGGCCGCCGAGGACGCCCTGGACGATGATGGCGATGAGCGTGGCGAGAGCGAGGGTCCGCAGGGCGCCGCCGCGTGGCCACGTGGCGGCGGTGACGGCGATGGCGAGCATTCCAACGGTCCAGCCGATGAGGCGATGGCCATGCTCCCAGAGTTTCTGGACGTCCTGGAGCCAGCCGGGGGGATTGACGAGGTAGCCGTCGGAGGTGGGCCAGTCGGGAAAGGCCATGCCGGCGTTCTTGCTGGTGACGCCGGCGCCGACGAGGATCAAGGGGAGCACGGCGATCATCAAAGCGACCGACATCAGGTACGTGCCGCGATGGAAAGGGGCGTTGGTCACGGCTGAATCGCGGAAGAAGTTCCTGAGGAGTCGTCCCCGGTGCGCGAGAGACGGCGGCTTCGCTGAATCCAGTAGAGGCCGGTTCCGGCAATCCCCGCGAGGACAAACCCTACGACGCCGACCATCACAAAGACGCCCATGACGACACCCTTGGCCATGGCGGAATCCGGATCTCCGAAGCAAGTCGAGCAGGCTGAGGCGGTGGGCGCCATCGCCCCTGTTATGGCTAAGATCAGCAGGGCGAGTTGCGTAGTTGTTTTCATAGATACCCCGTGTCCTTGAGCTTACGCAGGAACCATCGGCCGTAGATGATCAATCCGCAGGCGGCGGCCAATCCGGCGATGGCCCACCAGATGTATTCCTTGTCTGCCGTGCGTCGAAACTCCGCGAAGGCCCATCCCGCAAACCCCAGGCTCAAGACGACCGAGACCGAAACGAACAAAACATGAAACGCCTTGAGCGACATCTATCCTTCCGCTAGTGGCTGGTGTGGGCCGCCGGCGCCGCCCCAGCCCGCACGTCCCACATGGTATGCTGGACTTGGGGCGGGTTATCGCTGTTCGTCAGGACGGGCAACGCCAGGAGGGCAATAAAGAAAATGCCACAAATGGCAAGCGCCCACCAGATCGAAGGGGCCTTCTCCCACTTCAGGTGCATGAAGATCGCAGCTACCAGGCTGGCCTTGAAGGCGGCTATAGCCAAGGCCACGGCCACATTGCCGACGTCGGAAAAGTGAAACTGAGCCACGGCAACCGTGACCACGGTCAGGACGGCCAAGGCCGCGAAGACCGCGTAATAGGCCCGTTTGTGCTTGCTGATGTCCGCATGCGCGCCAGCCATAGTGATGACTCCTACAACAGATACATCACGGGGAAGAGGAAAATCCAAACGAGATCCACAAAGTGCCAGTACAAGCCCGTACACTCAATACGATTGGTGAAGTATTCGGGGTCTTTGTGCCACAGCCCGCTGCCGGGCAGGAGGAACCAGGCGATGACAATGACGCCGCCGAGCACGTGGAGGCCGTGCAAACCGGTCATGGTGAAGTAAAGGGCAAAGAAGTTGTTCGTCGAGGGTAACAGGCCGTGCTGGAACTTGGGTATGTATTCGAACGCGAGCTTGACGACTATGAAGGTCAGGGCGAGGGCCAGGGTGGCAGCGAGGTACCACCTACCCTTGGTGAAGTTGTTCATCTTCAGTTCCGCCCAGGCCATGACCATGGTGACGCTGGAGATGATGAGCACCAGCGTATTGATGCCGCCGATCTTCCAGCTCAAGTGGGTATCGGCATGGCTAGGCCAAGCGGCGGGACCCTCGGCAGGGGCGCCTACGCGGAGTAAAACGTAAGACGAAAAAAGGGCCCCGAAGAGCATCACTTCGGAAGCGAGAAACAGCCAGATCCCCAGCTTGCCGCTGTAGACGCCGGTGATGGGGTGCGGCTTGACGGTATGCGGTAAGACGGCGACTGACACGATCCTAGGCCTCCGCTTTGGCTAAGTGTTGAGGGAAGAAGTCCTTCTTCTGCCCGGGGACGCTGTATTCATACGGCCCGCGATAGACCACGGGAACGGTAGCGAAGTTTCCGTGCGGCGGGGGAGAGGGAGCGGCCCATTCCAGGGTGGTGGCCTCCCATGGGTTGTCGGAGACTTTCCGGCCGGCGCGTAGACTCATGAAGAAGTTCATGATGAAGGGCACTTGCGACAGGCCGAGCATCCAGGCTCCCCAGGAGGAGAGCTGCGTCCAGCCCTGAACGTCCAGTCCGTGCTGATAGAAGGTCTGGTCAAACAGGCGTCGGGAGACGCCGGCCATGCCCTGGAAGAACATGGGCATGAAGACCACGTTGATGAAGATGAAGGAGAGCACAAAGTGAATCTTGCCCAGGGCAGGATTCATCGTCCGGCCGGTGACCTTGGGATACCAGTGATAGATGCCGGCGAAGGCCGCGAAGATGGTGCCCGGGGCGACCACGTAGTGGAAGTGCCCGATCACATAGTAGGTGTCGTGCAACTGAATGTCCGCGGCGGGCAGGCCCAGGGGCAGGCCGGTGAGACCGCCGATGGCGAACATGGGCAGAAACGCCAAGGCGAAGAGCATCGGCACGTTGTAGCGAATCGAGGAGCGATACAGGCTGATGACGAGGGCGGTGAGGATGATCACCGACGGGATGGAGATGATCATCGTCGTAGTGGCGAAGAAGGCACTGATCCGCGTGCCCATGCCGGTGATGAACATGTGGTGGGCCCAGACGATGAAGGACATGAAGCCCAGGAAAATCACCGAGTACACCATGAGGCGGTAGCCCCAGAGCGGCTTGCGGGTGTTGTTGGCGATGACCTCGGCGACCATTCCCATGGCCGGGAGGATGAGCACGTACACTTCGGGGTGGGCGAGGAACCAGAAGAGGTGTTGCCAGAGCAAGGGGCTCCCGCCGCCGGTGTAGGGTTGCACGATGCCACTGACCACGAGGCCCTCGGGCATGAAGAAGCTGGTGCCCGCCAAGCGGTCCATGAGTTGCAGGGCGCCGGCCGCTTCGAGCGGCGGGAAGGCGAGCAGCAGCAGGAACGCGGTGACGAACTGTGACCAGACGAAGAACGGCAGCTTGAAGAAGTCCAGGCCTTTGGCGCGAAGCTGGATGATGGTGACGATGAAGTTGATGGACCCGAGCAGGGACGAAGTGATGAGCAGCACCATTCCGAACAACCACCACGTCTGTCCTTGCGTAGCAACGACCGACAGAGGCGCATACGAGGTCCATCCGGAGTTGGCGGCGCCGCCGGGAGCGAAGAAGCTCAGCAGCATCACCATGCCGCCGCAGAAGTAGACCCAGTAGCTGGCCATGTTGAGCTTGGGAAAAGCCATGTCGGGGGCGCCGATCTGCAAGGGCATGACGTAGTTGCCGAAGCCGCCGACGATCAGAGGCACGATGCCGAGGAAGACCATGATGGTGCCGTGCATGGCCCCGAGAGCGTTGTAGCCTTCCGGTAAGAGTGTTCCGTCATTGGCCAGGGTCTTGCCGAGCAGGCCGCCGATGAGCGGGATGGGCTTGCCGGGGTAGGCGAGCTGCCAGCGCATGATCATGACGAGGGTGAAGCCGAATAGCAGGAACAACAAGGCGGTGACGGTGTACTGGACACCGATGACCTTGTGGTCAGTGGAGAAGACATATTTTCGCCACCAGCCGAGTTCGGGGTGGTGATGGTGATCATCGTGATGATGATGAGCTTCGGTCATGCTGAGAGAATCCTTCTTCGTTTGTTTGGATCGTTAGTTGTCGTTGGTCTGTCGAGCCCCAGTGCGACCCTGTCAGGGTCGCGAGGTCTAATGGGGCGTAGTCCGGGGGCGGCGCTGCGCTTGCCCCCGGCTACTTTAGCGCAGGCCTTCAGCCTGCCGTGATACCAAGTCGGCATCCGTCGAAAGCGAGGTTCGGGCTCACTCTGGGCGCGGGCCTTCAGCCTGCCGCCCCAGCAGTCAGCTGCGGAAAAGTCGCCCAAGGCGGAAAGAACGCAACCCACGCTACTCAACGAATTCCTCCGGCGGTTTGCCTTTTTCCCGCAACCAGGCTTCCAGGTCGGTGGCGGGCTGAATGTACATGAGGGCCCGCATGGAGTAGTGGTTGTTCCCGCACAATTGGGCACAGGCCACTTCGTAGGTTCCGGTCTGGACGGCCTCGAACCAGACGGGGATGCGCATGCCGGGTAAGGCGTCCTGCTTTACGCGCATCACGGGCAGGAAGAAGCTGTGAATCACATCTTTGGAGGAGATGTCGCAGATCACGGGCTGGTTAACGGGGATGTGCAGCTCCAGTGCGAAGATGTCGTCCTTGGCGTGGGGATCGCCCTCGCGGTCCAATCCCAGCGGATTGGTGGCGGTGTCCACAAGCTTGGGGTCCGTGCGCCCGAACTGCCCGTCGGGGCCGGGGTAGTGGAAGTTCCAGGCGAACTGCTCCGCCACCACGCGTACGCGGAAGGCCTTGTCCGCGGGGGGAAGATCGTTCTTCACGCTGGCCCAGATGGGCACGGAGAAGCCGGCGAGCAGGACGATTTCGACAATCAGAACTGCCACTTCCAGGTATTTGGAGGGCTTGGCGTGAACCAGCTCGTAATGGGCCTGATGGCCGGGTCGCTGGCGGAACCTCATGAGGCAATAGACGAAGAAGATCCCCCATCCCACGAACAGCACGGCCATGAACGCGTGCGTCCAATGGATCAGGTTATCGATTCGATGCCCGTTCTTGGACACGTCGGTGGGCAAGGAGAAAAAACGCCCGTACTCGCCGTCGATAGGCACAGTCGTCTTGGGAGCGACGGCCTGGGCCCACGCCGGGGCGGCGCTCGCCACGAGTGCCGCCGCGATGACGGCCAGCAAAATCCACGACTTCTTCACTTGCATCATTCTCCTTCAGCGGAGCGTGCCCAAGGTGCGGTTACCCCGACCCGGAGCAAAAGCTGCATTCGCAAGCTCATTTCTTGTCCGGCTCGAACGTGAAGTCGGTTTCCTTCGTTTCACCCGAAGTGACTTCCACATTGGCCGTCATCGTTCCAAGCTTCTCGTGCCAGGCCTCCAGCACATACTTTCCCGGAGGCAGTCCCTTGATCTCATATGTCCCTTCCTCGCCGGTGACGGCGAAGAACGGATGATCGAACACCGCGATGTAGCATCCCATCCACGGATGCACTTCGCACTTGACAAAAAACGGCGGCTCGGCGACGAGCTTCAGCTCGCGACCCTTCTCCAAATCCTTGACAGGCTGCGAAAAGTTCTCCTGTGAATTCTTCGCGGGCAAGAGATGGATGTTATGGTTGGTGTCGTCGCCATTGAATACCTTGAGTGGCTGCGTTGACATCATCGCCACCACGTGTGGGTCATACTCGCACCCAAACTGGGTAAGCTTGACCGGGTCAGTCAGTGGTGGAAACTTCTTATCGCCAAGGCCTTCCTTAACTGAGACGAGGACGTTCCGAATCGTAATGGGATCATCCTTTTTGTTCAGGATCACGGCGTACTCGCCTATTTTCGCCTTCGACTTCTTACAATTCGGGTCCTTGTCAGTCGGGACCTCATGACGCACATACTTTGCGGACTCACCCTTGAAAAGGGCCTTGCCCTTGATAGAAGCTGTGTCCTCCGCTGCCGCGGTCCGGACAACTAAACCAAGCACGCAACCCCCGATTGCGCGCCAAACAGGCCGCCCGAAAAATCCAACGTTGCGAGAATAAACCGAAAACCTCATTCTACCGTCACTTCGGCTCGAAGGTGAAGTCGCATTCCTTCGTTTCGCCCGACGTGACCTCCACGTTGGCGGTCATGATCCCGAACTTCTCGTGCCACGCTTGGACCACATACTTGCCCGGCGGCAGTTTATCGATCTTGAAGGTCCCGGTCTTGTCGGTGACGGAGAAGAAGGGGTGATTGAACACCGTAATGTACATGCCCATCCAGGGATGCACGTCGCACTTGACCTTGAAGGGTTCCTCCTTCTTCAGCGTAATCTTGTCCTCCATACCCTGCTTGGGCTGGGTCTTGTTCACTTCTTCGTTGATCTTGGGAAGGAAGTGAATGTTGTGGTTGGTGGGGTCGCTGTTGCGGATGACGACCTCCTGGCCTTCGACGACGCCGAGCACGTGCGGCTCGTAGTGGCAATCCTTCTGATCGAGGACCGCCGGCGTCTTGGGGGCCTCGAACTTTCGATCACCCAATCCTTCCTTGATCGACACCATCACGTTGCGGAGAGTCGGAGGATTGTTGTCCTTGTCGACAATCACGTCCTCGCTGCCCACAGGCTTCGTGCAGTTGGCATCCTTGCTGGTGTCCAACTTGGTGCGTTTATACTTCTCGGGGTCGCCCTTGAAGATGACCTTGCCCTTGATGACGGCGTTGTCCTCGGCCCGAACGGGGCCGGCCATTGCGCCCAACGCCAATCCGCCTACCAGGGTGGCAACAATGCTCCAGCACTTCATAGTCGTTCTCCTCGTCCTCATCATCCGGTGAACCGAACCGGATGCGTTTCTATACGATGTGCGGCCGGCTTTCAACCGTGGTCGCGCCGGTTACACACCGGCGCCCGCACGTCTATTCTTCGAACTCCTCGGCCTCGTCGAAGGCCTCGCTCTCCTTGGGAGCGATGGTCTTGGCCAGCGGCACCCGCGCACCACGCGTCCCGGCGTCGAAGAGGTAGTCCACCAGCAGATTAATGTGGCTTACGCCGTCGCCCTCGTATCGGGGATCGCCCTCGAAGGGACTCTTAGGGGTTTTCCCGTCCGGGCGCGGGAAGTTCTGGGGCATCTTGGTGCCGGGCATGATCAACTGGGGCTCGAGCATCCAGTCGTATACCCACGCCCGACGAAGCCGCTGATGGGTAAGGATGAGATTGGGGGCGCTGGGGGCGACTAACAGAACGCGCTCGGTCTCGCCCTTGCTATTGGGCCCCTCGACGACGGCCTTGGTATCCACGTCGCCGGTTTCATACATCTTCATCTCGGCGCTGATGACCTTGAACCCATCAATGACGGACCCCACTGGATGAGACACGCCGTTGAGAATGGCGATAGCCGAGTCGCCCTCGCCGCGGACGCCGTCCAGGCGGTACATCTGCACGAAATCGTCGGTGGTCTTGGCCGGGCCGGGCAGCATGGGTCCCAATACGTGGCACTTGAGGCAGCCCATGTCGTTCATGAACTGCTCGCCGAGGTGGAAGCGGGCGTCGGATTCCAGCGGGACGGGCGGCTCCACGAAGGGATACTCCACGTCGTATAAGTCGCGGAGGAACTGGACGCGATCGCGCAGCTTGCTGTGCGCGGCGATGAGGTTGTCGGGGGAGTTGGCGAGCATGTCCAGCTCGCCGGGGCGGATGATCTTGCGCTCGATGGCCCACTGGCGAAGCATCTGGGCGAAGGCGGAGAACTGCTCCTTCTGGTACCAGTTGGCGCCGGCAGTCTGGGCGGCCTTCGGCTCGGCCTTGGCGTTGGCGATGTAATCCTCGATAGGCGCAAGAGGCTTGCTCAGCGTGCGGGAGTCATATTGGCTCAAGGCCGCGAAGTACTCGACCAGGGTGGTAGCCTGCTCGCCGGTAAGGTTGAAACTGGGCATGCGGATCTCGAGCCAGGGGCGCAAGGGCTCCACGTGCTGCAGGAATTTATGGAACCAGTTGTGCTGGACCTTGGCGCCCTCGCCCCAGAGGAGCGGGGGGCTGTTGACCCGGTCGATGCGGATTTCGCCGGCAAAGTCGCGGCGGAAGTATTGCTGGATGGTGGGGGCGTTGTCCTCGATCTCGTGGCAGCCTACGCAGTTGAGCTCCCGAGTGAGATTGCGCCCGGCGGCAATGGGGCCGAGCACGTCGCCGTCGTAGTTCACCTTGAGATTGTCGGTGACCCGCGGAGGAATGCGGGAGAGCAGGAAAGTGGTCAGGGCCTCGGACTCGGACTCCGAGAAATAGAAGTTGGGCATCTTGAGCTTGTCGTAAGGCCGCTTGATCTTCTCCCGATCCCAGATCCGCGGGTTGAGCATCTTGTGCTTGGCGAAGGCGGTGTGGGTGTGGGTGATCTGCTCCACGGCGTCGTCGTCGAGCGGGGACCAGTGCCGCAGTTCCGTGGCATCCTTGGGATAGATGGGCCGATAGATTTCTTCCTTGTCCTCGCGCATGTTGTGGAAGGCGTCGTCGTAGAAGGCGAAGTCGAGCTGGGTGACGGGTTTTTCGGCCCAGGGAGTCAGGTCGGTTCCGGGAGGAGTGGTCTCCTCGAAGCCGGGGATCTTGTGGCAGGCGTAGCATCCGTAGTGGCCGATCATCTTGCTTCCGAGGAAGGCCAGCTTCTTGTCCTGAAGGTTCATGGGGGAGATGAGGTCGTAGGCAACCTGCTCGCCGAGCACTTTTTTCTCGTCGGCGGTTTTGGCGGTTCCGACGGCTGCCCGCTCGCCGAGCGAGGTGCGCAGCAGAGACACGAGCATGCTGGTGAGCTCGCCGCCGGCGTCGTCCATGATCGCCCGGCTGCGGGCCTCAGAGCGCTGCGAGGCTAGAAGCTGGAAGATCAGGTCGTCGGCCATGTTGGTGGCCGCGGTGTTCATCTCGAATTCGCGCTGCTCGAACTCGTCATTCTTCAGGCCGGACAGGTAGGCGGCGATGTCGGCTGCCTCCTCGGGAGTCAGGCGCATGCTGGGCATCTTGGTGTCGGGAGCGTAATGCTTGGGCTCCATCAGCCATGAGAAGAGCCAATCGGCCGTCACCTTGGAGCCGATGCCGGACATCTCCGGGGCAAAGCGGCTGAAGGCGGGGGGGTTGTAGGGGCGATCGGGATTGAAGCGGGCTTTCTCGGGCTCAAAGATGGTCTCGGCCTGATCCGGGAAATGCTCCATGGCGTAGCGGACGCGCTGCTCGTAGGTCATGGCCTTGTAGCGGAAGCCGGCGGTCTCGGCGCTCAGCTTCTCGCGGTGCATGAGATCCTTGGCGATCCACTCTTCTCCGAACTCAGCGAGGTTCGTGTGGCAGGCAGTGCAGCCCAGGGAGGTAAACAGGTGGCGGCCGCGGGCGGCGTCACCGGTGACGCCCTCGGGCTTTTTGATGGGCGTCCAGGGCTGCGAGACGGCGAAGAGGTACTTGCTCATCGCGGCGACTTCGGTCTGCGTCCGCAGGACAGGCTCAGGATCGAACTGATTGGCGCTCTGTTCGCGATTGTTCTCCTGCCCGAAGAAGTGAGGCATGCGGGTGGAGGGGCGGAACTTCTGCGGGAAGTACGCCCACTGCTGGACGAAGGCGGGTTTGAGCTTGGAAGCGATGTGCGTCAGGTCCGGGCCGACCTTGCGGGAGCCGGCGAGGGACTCGACGTTGTGGCAGTTGATGCAGCCGACCTCGCGGAAGAGGTGCTGGCCGAGGTTGATCCGCGAACCCTTGGGCTCGCCGCGGAAGCGGGCGATGTCAGCGATCTCCGTGTGGCACTTGGCGCAGCCGGACTGGGTGTGTTCCGGGAGGCGCATGGGGCGATCCCAGTAGTGGGCGATGGTCTCGAAGGTAATGTTGGGGATGCCCATGAGGGTGATGTAGTATTTTTCCTTCCACTCCTTCTCGATCTCGTGGGTTCGCGGGCTGTGGGCGGCCTGGACGAAGTCCGTCTCCTGGGGGTTGCCTTCGTGACAGACGGTGCAGCCGATCTTGGCCATGGGGTGGGCTGAGTCCACGCTGACGAAGAGGTCGAGATCGGGATGGGCGATGATCGGCTGGCCCAGGGAGATCGTCTTTCGCCCGCTGAGGGAGAGATAGTTGTTGACGATCTTGAGGAGCTCGTTGAAGTAGGCGTCCTGCTGTTTCCGGGTGAGCTCGCCCCAGTGCTCGGTGACGGCGCCGGCGGGCAAGGCCGCTTCCTTCCCTTCGACGGTGGGCGGCGTGGGGGGGGCGACCGCTCCGTGGCCGAGGCGCTGCATCTGTTCGCTGATGCCCGGCAGAGAGCGTTCGAGCTTTTTGGCAAGGCGATCCTTGGAGAATTCCGGATCGTCGATGGCTACGTGGCAGGTCGTGCAGCGGTCGGTGGTGTAACTCTCCAGGTAGTTGAGACGCTGTCGCACGTCGGGGAGGACGAGCTGGTTGACCTGATGGCGACCCGGCGTGTTCTTCGGGGCGGTGAAATCCAGCATGGGGGCGTTGATGACGGCCTTGACGATGGGCAGACCACCCAGCAACCCCTCGTCCGTGAGCACGCCCCGATACTGCTGATCCTTGCGGAGGGCCGCTTCGGCGATGTCTTTCAGTTCGGCGACTCGCTTCTCCTGGGCGACGACTTCCTTACCGAGATCGCGCAGGGCGAGCTCGGCCTGCTTGCGCTTATCTTCCCATTCCTCTTTGAACTTCCTGAGGCGCTCCACCTCTTGCTCTTCGGCCTGGAACTTCTCGTGAGCCGCCTTGGTTACGCGATGGTTGGGGCCGTGGGCGCTGAGGGCACGTTCATATTCGTCCTTGGTGACCTCTAGTACCTGCGACGCCCGGCTCCACGGGGCATTGGCTTTGCGGAAGGCCAGGTCGGCATCAGCCAGTTCCGCTTCCAGCTTCGCGCGGCGAGCGCCGGAAGTCTGCTCCGCGAATTGCCTGACGTCGGCCAGGCGGCGTTCGGCCTCCTCGATCTCGTTGCGCTTTTCCTGGCGGGTCGCGTCCAGGTAGTCCAGATGGGCCAAGGCGGCGCGGCTGAGGTAGTAGTTGTCCTGAAAGGCGCGGAAAGGACGATCATAATCCACCCAGATCATCCACAGGATGGACAGGGTCATGAGGATGCTGCTGACCGCGAACCATTTGTTGATCCGCGACGGCGTATACAGTCTTTCCTCTGGAATTGGCACTCTTTCGCTACGTCCCTTCGTCGATCAACGGCTTACCCTCACCCCCTGCCCCTCTCCCTAAGAGGGAGAGGGGTGAGAGGTCTACACATTCAAGAACCACTCCGTAATGCCCACGATGTAATGCAGGTTCAATGTCCAGCGGAGCACCATTTTGATGGGCATGAGCAACATCACCAACAAGAGCATCACCATCACGCTGTAGCGGGCAAATCCCATCTGGGCGTACAGCTTCTGGAAAAACAGCTTCTTGAGAATCAGCGGGCCGAGGATGAAGTAAGCGGCGAGGAGGATGATTCCCGGGGCCTCGCGCTTGAGATACGCCGGGAAGCTGAGCCATCCGGGGATGATCACCGTGTCAGTGTCCGGCAGGGCCTGGCCCAGCAGGCCGATCCAGAAGAGGTCGTGGAACTCGGTATTGAGCAGGGCCATGGGGCGGTGCAGATCCCAGTACTCAAAAGGCCCGAAGAAGTTCCAGTTCGGCCCCCTGAGGAAAGTGCCAAAGATAATCAGCACGACCCAGAGGATCACGAACCCGAACAGGAACATGGTGATGGCGAAGCGGCGCTCTTTGAAGGTGTAGTAGCCGTTGCCCGCGGGGTTCTTGTCCATGTAGGGGATGGCGATGAGGCCGACGATGATTAGACCGGGGAGGATCACACCCGCGAGCCAAGGGTCGAAATAGACGAGCATTTCCTGCAAGCCCAGGAAGTACCAGGGGGCCTTGGC
>SBAX01000199.1 GCA_005240095.1 Phycisphaera mikurensis | reverse complement strand
TGAACGCACCGCCCGCATCATCCAGTACCACCAAGCCCGCAACCGCACCGCCAAAACCTCACGACTCAAACGCCATGACAATTAGCGCTGTAGTGCTAGGTCGAAACAAACACATTCGGCGATGACGGGCGAATGAGGGCCGGTCAGACAGTCGACGAAGGCCGCGGAATCCACGAGACTAATGATTCCGTCTTCGTCGCAGTCGCCTGGTCCGAGCGAGAACCAGAATCCGCCGGTCAGTTCGAATCCCGGTCCGGTCATCACGCCCGCATCCGGCTGACCGATCGTACCGGAGAGTTCGAATGCCCCGCCGATGCTGTGCATGGTCCCGCCGCCGTCGATCGTCGAACGAGTGATGTCATAGGGCGCGGCACCGGCTACCAAGCCTGCCAATTCTGCACATCCCAGAACCAGGATCAGCAACTCATGCGTGGGGATCACGACGGATTCTCCGGGCCTACTTCACCTTCACACATACTGCGTACGCTACGCTCGTCTCAACGGTTGAGCAGAGGCAATGCCAGCCGTTTCCCGAGTCGTAGGGGCGTGATTCCATGATATCAAAGTCATCTGCCTGCCCGCTGAAACAGTCGCAGCCGCCGCCGACTGCCTTTTTGCCCGCCGGGCAGTCTGCGTTGGCACGATCGCCGGCGCTTTGGTCGATGACGATCTCGTAGCCGATGTCCAGCGGACCTCCGCAGACGATGTCGCCGCCCTGGTTGTTAAGGAACAGCGGTGAGGCCGCGCTATTGGTCCGGGCCATGATCTCGTTGTTGTCGAGCGCCAGATTAGTCCCGGCCAGGTCACCAAGGATGACGAAACCGCCACCCGACGGCGAGGCGTCGGTGCCGCCGTCCACCTGGAGCTTTGCCGCCGGAGTCGGAGTTTCGATGCCTACGTTTCCGTCCATGTACACGTCACCGCCGAACACTGCGGCCAATCCCGTTCCGTCGTTGACAATGCTGACCACTTCATCCGAAGTCACGCCATAGAAGCTCGCCGCCCGTCCCGCGCCACAGGTGTCGCTCACACGCAGAGCGGTGTTCGTTGCCGTGCCGCACGCTCCGCCATTGGTGATTCGGACCGTGGTCTGCACTCCATCGCCCCAGACGTGAAGGTTGGCGCCGGGATCGGTCGTGCCGATGCCGACGGGGCCGCCCTGGAACCAGGATTCGCCGGTCACGTCGAGTCCCCCGCGGAACCAGACATCCCCGCTGTCGTAGACGCGCATGAGACTGCGGTCACCCGTTTTCTGGATATCCAGCCCCCCGGACGCGCCGGCGCCATTGCCGCCGATCCGAATGCGGGCCACGTCGTTGAACCACCCCAAGGCTGCGACGGCGCCGGGGTTGTTTGGGTTGTACGCGGCGATGCCAAACGGCCCGTCGCTGCGAATGTCGCCGGACACGTGGAGCTTCGCTGCGGGAGTCGTCGTTCCGATTCCCACGTTCCCGGTGTTCGTATTGTGGATGTTGCCTGCAGCCGCGTTCCACGGGCTCGTGCCGCCCGGACCACCCAACGCGTACAGGGCCACCGGCGCTGCCGTGATCGGCTGGCGCGGCTCCAGTGGTGTGTAGTTTTCGATCGCGCTGGGCCTCACCTGGACCTCAATCCACAGCGCGGTTCCGTCAATCGCGTTCCCGAAGTCGAGCCCGACCTGGAAGAGGCCGTTGAGAACGGAGACCGGCGGTCCATTCCCTCCCTGCCCGTCGAAAACCAGCGGCCCGGCCTTAAGCACCCCGCCACTTGCGGCATCGTAGAGGGCGAAGCTCATGTCATAGCTGCCGCTGGCCGGAAGCCCGTCGTGCTTGAGCTGTCCCTGGTAGGTAAAGCTCGTGGGGACGGGAAGAGGAATGGCCGAGGCGGGCAGAGGCATGATTGCCAGCCCCGTCGCCAACGATATCCTGCTGAATCGACGCATAGATTGGCCTCCTTAAGGGCGGAGCGATCCGCGAACCTCCTTCGAGTACAATGGCGGTTGGCTGGCGAATCCATCTGCCTTACCGCCCAGGCTCAATTCGCCGTCCGCGTAAGGGGGCTGTCACGATCCAGCGAGAAATCTTTGATGTCAGGCGACCCGACGCCGCTGACTACTAAGACCTTGGCCCTCGCCAGCCGGGGGGACCGCCAGGCTGCGGCGGAGTTACTTCCTATCGTTTACGACGAATTGCGGCGGCTCGCCCGCTCGCGGATCGCCCGCCTGCCCCCGGGCAACACGCTGCAACCCACGGCTCTGGTCCATGAGGCTTTCATGCGTCTGATCGCCAAGGAAGATCCCGGATGGGACGGCAAGGGGCACTTCTTCGCCGCCGCCGCCGAAGCCATGCGCCAGGTCCTCGTCGATCAGGCCCGGCGAAAAAAAAGATTGAAGCGCGGCGGCCACAGAAAGCGAATGGATGTTGCGGACTTCGAGGTGCCTCTGGCCACGCCGGTCGAGGACATCCTCGCCGTCGATGAGGCCATCGAGCGCTTGGAGCAGGACGACCCCCGCAAGGCACGGATCATCTCGCTGCGCTTCTTTGCGGGGCTCACGCGGGAGGAGACGGCCGCGGCCATGGGAGTTTCCTTGGCCACCATCGATCGCGAATGGCGCTACATCGTCGCCCGGCTGCACCGCGAGATGCCGGCGAAGGAGGCTCAGCATGGTGAATGAACGCTACGCCCGAGTGGAGGCCGTCTATCAGGACGCGCTCGACACGCCCCCCGAGCAGCGCGCGGAACTGCTCGACCGCGCGTGCCGGGGCGATCATGAGCTACGACGCGAGGTCGAGGCTCTGCTGAGTCACTATGATGCTGCGCCGATGACGTTCCTCGATCACGCCGCACACGCCCTGCGGCATTCACCGCCCGTGCCGGAGCGCATCGGGCAGTACCGAATTCTCGGCGTTCTGGGCGAGGGGGGAATGGGCATCGTGTACCGCGCCGCGCAGGAACACCCCCGTCGCGAGGTGGCGGTGAAGGTGATGCGCGCAGGCGTGTTCAGCGAGCGGGCCCTGCAGCGCTTCGAGCTGGAAACCGCGATCCTGGGTCGGCTCAAGCACCCGGGTATCGCCCAGATCCATGAAGCTGGCCTGCATGAGGACCCCTTCGGGCGACGGCCGTTTTTTGCGATGGAGCTGGTCGAAGGGCCGCCGGTGACCGCCTTCGCGACAGCAGAGGGCCTGGGCATCGCCCAGCGCCTCGAGTTAGTGGCCGAAATCTGCGATGCGGTGCATCACGCGCACCAGCGATCACTGGTTCACCGGGACCTCAAGCCGGCCAACATCCTGGTCACCCGCCCAGACACTTCTGAGGGCGAACGTAGTCCCGACAGCGGCGGGCGCGCGATGCCGAAAGTCCTTGACTTCGGAGTGGCACTGGCGACCGATTCGGACATCGCCGCAACCACGATGCACACGGAGACAGGTCAGCTCATCGGGACGCTGCCTTACATGAGCCCCGAGCAACTGGCCGGTGACGTAGCGGCCATCGACATCCGCTCGGACGTCTATTCCCTGGGCGTGGTCCTCTACGAACTCTTATGCGGGCGGGTGCCCTTTGATGTGACCGGCAAGAGCATCGCCGCCGCCGCTCGAATGATCTCCGAAGAAGAACCCACGCCGCCTGGCAAGGTCGACCGGGCGATGCGTGGCGACCTCGACACGATCGCACGGAAGGCCCTGGAGAAGAAGCCCGAGCGGCGATATCAATCGGCCTCGGAACTGGCGGCCGACTTGCGACGCTACCTGCGACACGAGCCCATCGCGGCCCGCCCGTCGACCACGGTCTATCAACTCTCCAAGTTCGCGCGGCGGAACCGCGGACTCGTCGCCGGCCTTGCCTCGGCTTTCGTAATTCTGATTGGCGGTTTGGTCGGGACGAGCTTCGGGCTCTCCCAGGCGATGCGGGCCCGCGATGCTGAGGCCGAGCATCGCGCCGCCGCCGAGGAAAGTGAGCAAGCTGCCGTCGTCGCCCGCGACGAATCGGAGGCGGTCACCCGTTTCCTGATGGACATGCTTGGTGCGGTCAGCCCGGAAGGACGTGGTTCCGATGTGACGGTGCGAGAAGCCCTGGATCAGGCTGCCTCCACGGTGGGTCAGAAGCTTTCTGGGCGCCCGCTCATCGAGGCGCGCGTTCGGTACGCCATCGGCTGGAGCTACTTCGGCCTTGGCATCGTCGACAAGGCCCAAGAGCAGATGACCGAGGCCACGGCGATCTTTCGTCGTGAAAAAGGCGAGCGAGACAGCGACACGCTGGGCGCGCTCAGCACGCTCGGTGCCATTGTCAGTGAGAAGGGGAATTACAGCGAGAGTGAGGCCCATTCTCGCGCCGCCCTCGAGGTCCAGCGCCGTGTATTGGGCGACGAACATCCACAGACGCTGATCTCCATGGACAATCTCGCGCTGGCTCTGAGCGACCAAGGGCGTTACGCCGAAGCCGAGGAGCTTCTCAGAAGGACGCTTGAGGCTTCCCGCCGCGTCTTAGGACAGGAGCATCCAGGGACCCTTGCCTCCATGAACAACCTAGGCCTCGCCGTTTACTCCCAAGGCAACTACGTCGAAGCCGAGCAGCTTCAGAGGCAGGCCCTGGAGATCCGCCGCCACATCCTGGGCGACGACCACCGCCTCACGCTGGACTCCATGCACAACCTGGCCAACGTGTTGAACGCACTCGGTCACTTCACTGACGCCGAGGAACTCCATCGCCGCGCCCTCGCCGGCAGGCGACGCGTCATCGGCGAGACACACTTCCTCACCCTCACTTCCATGGATGATCTCGCCAAGAACTTGTGCGATCAGAAGCGCTTTGCGGAGGCCGAGCCGCTTTCACGCGCCGCACTCGACGGCCTCCGCAGCACCCTCGGCGCCGAGCACCCGGACACGATCGAAACCATGCAGAACCTCGCCGTCGCGATCCAGAATCAGGGCCGCTTCGAGGAAGCGCAGGAACTGTTGAACGCGTCGCTCGAGGCAGCGAATCGGACGCTGGGGGCGGATCACACCTTGACGCTCGCGGCATTGGAGCGTGTTGCGGCGCTACACCTGGCGA
>SBAX01000220.1 GCA_005240095.1 Phycisphaera mikurensis | reverse complement strand
GTCACCCTCACCCTCGCCCTCCCAACCCGCACTTCCGAGAATCATGGAACCCTCGAGGGCGGTTTCGGTCTAAGATTCCACGGATTCGATCGTTAGTAAGGCTGAGGCCGTCGCCGAAGGCGGACGAAACCGGAGGCCCACGGCGTTGGAAGCCAGCGGAAAGGCGGACGCGGCATCGATGAGGACGGTCCTCGAGGAGTTCGAGGGTCCTCTGCTGCGGTACGCCGCGCGCCTGACGGGCTCTGCGGACCTCGCCCGGGAGGTCGTCCAGGACGTGTTCTTGAAGCTGACCCGCGAGGGCGGCGCGGAACCCAATGGGCGATTGCCGCAGTGGTTGTACGCGGTCTGCCGGAATCGGGCCATCGACGTTCGGCGCAAGGAACAACGGATGAGCACGATCGATATCACGGAAGCGCCGGTTGCCAGGTGCAACGACCCGGCCGCCCGCCTCGAATGCCGTGACGAAGCGAGTAAGGCCAGTGCCATCCTCGCGACGCTGCCGGTCAATCAGCAGGAGGTCGTACGCCTGCGCTTCGAGCATGGCCTGAGCTACAAGCAGATCGCCGAAGTGACGGGCTTAAGCGTGAGCAACGTGGGGTTCCTCATACACACGGCGTTCAAGACGGTGCGGGAGAGGATGAAAGCGACGGAGGGATGAAGCGAAAGCGACGAAGCCACGGAGCGACGAAGCCACGGAGGGAGGGATCGAGGAACGAGAAGTGGGAGGGCGAGGCTCCCGCCGAGCCGCGCGTAGCATCGCCCCTTGTGGGCGGCGCTTGACCCTCGAAACGGTTAGGGCTGCCAAGCGCCGGGGACAAGCCCCGACGCTACATCGAAGAATCAGTACCGCGACCACGAGCGAGCGGACGGGCCAGTACCGCGAACGTGAGGGAGCGGACGTTCAGTACCGCGACCGTAAGGGAGCGGGCCCGTCCCGGAGGGACGAATGAAAGTAGCCCCGCGTTTCAACGCCGGGTAGGCGAGAAAAACGAAACAAAGTCCCGTAGGGACGACTGAGACCTGCGGGCGCGAAGAGGCCACGATGACCACGCACGACGACAACTGGAAACTGACCGCCTACGCCCTGGGCGAACTGGAGGATAGCGAGCGAGCGGAGATCGAGGCTCAAATCGCCGCCTCCGACGAACTCCGCCGCATCGTTGACGAAACCCGCGCCGTCGCCATGCAAATCCAATCCGAGCTTCGCGCCGAGCCGAGCTTGGCGCTTTCCGAGGAGCAACGGGTCCAACTGGCAAGTGCCATGGACGAACACCCATCTTGCTCCCGCGGCGAGGGCAGCGTGAAGGGCAGGCCCGTTGCGTGGCGTGTCTGGGTTCCAACCGCCCTGGCGGCATCGCTCGTACTTGCCGCGGGGACCTTCGTCCTCCTGCCCTCGATGTCCGCGGCCCGGAGCGCGGCGAAACGGAGCCTCAACGCCGGGGGCGCGGGGAGAGCTAGCGAGCTTATGGTTGAGGCTGTGCAGGAGAGGACTCAAACAGTGAGGCGGGAAAAACCGGCCAAGGCTCCCGCACCGGGCAACGGGCCTGATATGATCGCTGGTTACCGTCGCAGCGCCACAGCGGCACCCGCGCAGTCCATTGGTTACGTCGGCGATGCAAGCACCTTGGTCGTTTCCAGTAATGTGAAAGGAATCGGGACCGCCGGGCAACTCTACCTGAAGGACAGCTCCGCGACAACCGCAAATGAGCCGTATCGCGCTGCTCGTTTGCGATGGGTTGAAAACAGGACCATAGGGCAGGACGGAGAGTTGCTGGCGAGCGCGGACCACAGTTACTTCATCGACGAAAGCATTACGCTGGAGTTCTTACCAGAGATGGCGGGCGGCTCCGAAGCCTACACCCCCATCGTCGAAAACCCCTTCATCGCGGTCAGTCCGCAGACGGCGTTGTCCACGTTCTCGATTGACGTGGATACGGCGTCGTATGCCAACGTCCGGCGGATGCTCATGCAGGGCGTGCGACCGCCGGCCGATGCCGTACGGATCGAGGAGATGATCAACTATTTCGACTACGACTATCCCCCGCCCACGGGCGAGCATCCGTTTTCGGTGAATGTCGAAGTGGCCGAGTGCCCGTGGGCCCCGGAGCATCGCTTGGCCCGGATCGGGATCAAGGGCATGGAGATCGACGACCGCGACCGCCCCAGCGCCAACCTCGTGTTCCTCATCGACGTCTCGGGCTCGATGCAGCCTGCCAATCGCCTGCCGCTGGTGCAGCAGTCGCTGCGCATGCTGGTGAACGAGCTTCGCCGCGACGACAGCGTGGCCATCGTGGTCTATGCCGGGGCATCGGGACTCGTCTTGCCGGCTACGCGCTGCCACAGCGCGGCCACCATCCTCGACGCCGTCGATCGCCTGCAGGCGGGCGGATCGACCAACGGCGGAGCGGGCATCCAGCTCGCCTACGACACGGCCGCGGCCAACTTCATCGAAGGCGGCATCAACCGCGTGATCCTGGCCACCGACGGCGACTTCAACGTGGGGGTCACCAACCAGGGCGACCTCACCCGGCTCATTGAAGAAAAAGCCAAGAGCGGCGTGTTCCTGACCGTCCTGGGATACGGCATGGGCAACCTGAAGGATTCGACGCTCGAGAGCCTGGCCGACAAGGGCAACGGCAACTACGCCTACATCGACACCATCAACGAGGCCCGCAAGGTGCTCGTCGATCAGATCGGCGGGACGCTGGTAACCATCGCCAAGGACGTGAAGATCCAGGTCGAGTTCAATCCCGCGGAGGTTCAGGCCTATCGGCTGATCGGCTACGAGAACCGCATGCTGGCGGCCCAGGACTTCAACGACGACACCAAGGACGCGGGCGAAATCGGGGCCGGCCACACCGTGACGGCACTCTACGAGATCGTGCCCGTGGGCGTGGAGATGACCGCTGCCGCCCCTCCGATTGATCCGCTGAAGTATCAATACGACGGGACGGAGGGACGAAGGGACGAAGGGACGGAGGAAGCGACGAAGCGACGAAGCGACGAAGCGACGGAGGAAAATGCAGAGACGCAGAAACGCAGAAACGCAGAAACGCAAGAGCAGGGATCCGAGCCCGGAGCGGAAGCGACGGGAGAATCCGTGGCATCGGCGGAGGTCGAATCTCCGCGCGGGCTGAAGCCCGCGGCTCAATCGGGCGAGCTCATGACCGTCAAGCTGCGATACAAGAAGCCCGACGGGGATACCAGCGTCCTACTCGATGTGCCAGTGATGGACTCCGGGGCAGCCTTTGAACAATCATCGGACGACTTTGCCTTCGCGAGCGCCGTGGCCACGTTTGGCATGCTCCTTCGCGGCTCGACGCACACGGCCGAACTGGACTTCGAATTCGTTCGCGATGTGGCCTCAGCCTCGGTGGGCCACGACGCCCGCGGCTACCGCGCCGAGTTCCTCACCCTGGTCAACCGCGCCTCGCAACTCGGACCCGCCAAGTGACTCAGCTGAGCATTATTTGGGAGGCGGTACGAAGCGCGGAGAAGCCCGTTGAACGGGCTGGCGCAGGGAGAAACGGATTGGCCGGCGCCTATGACCCTCTTGCGGCGGGAAAGCCCCGTGAACGGGGCTGAGGGGGGCGCGGCGAAAAACCATCAAGTCCCCGGCTATTCAATCTCCAGTTGCACCTGACCAAGCTTGCGGGGCTTGCCCGTGGCGAGATCGATATCGATGGTCTTCTGGCGCGAGCCGACGGCGATGACCACGGTCCCGGCCGTGTCGGCGTTGCCATAGCCGTCATAGATCAGAGTTGCATCTCCACCGAATGACGCCGACACCACCATCGCCCGATAGGGCTCGTCGCCGAGGCGGACCTCGAAGGCCTGACCGGGATGGTCCGGGTGGGCCATTCCCGGCAGCTGGTATTTGCTTTGCCCCACGTTGAAAACCACGGACTGGCTGGCACTGGATTGGCGAGCGCGCCGCTGGGCGAGGGCCAGGTCGGCCACGAGACGACGTTCCGCGCCTTCAAGCTGCTGCTGGGCTATGAACGCGGAGTAGCGAGGCAGAGCGATGCTGCTGAGGATGCCCATGATCACGACGACCGCGACAATCTCGATCAGGCTGAAGGCGCGCGAGCCTCGGGGTTTGCGAGCCAATCGCGAACAGGTCACAGCACTCACGGTCATCGCTTGCCCCCTGCTCATCGCCCCTACTGCTGCAGTTTCACAATGGTCTTCTCTTCGGGTTCGAGGATGCCGATCTTCTCAAGTTCCGCATCGCTGACACTCATGCCGAAGTCGCCGGTGGACAGCACCGCGATCCAACCGACTGAGCCGTCCGGCGGATTTGCGGCTCCAGGGGTGGGCTTGACGTGGACGTCTTTCAGCTCGTTGGTGGGATTGACCGGAAACGGCGGGCGCAGGTAGGGGCCGTAGCGGAACGTCGTCGTGCGGGTGGCGTTGGTATTGCCGCTCGCGTCGCTGTACATGGTGAGCTGCTTGAGGAAATCGTCGCCGCTGGCAACCAGGGTGCCGGGGTTGTAGCCGGGGTAGCGGTTGTGCTCCGCGTAGTAGCAGTCGATGGCGGTGCGTACGTTAAGCAGCGTGGCCTGCACGGCGTTGGCCGAGGCCCTCGTGGCGCTGTTGGACATCCGCGGAACGGCGATCGCCGCGACGACGCCGATGATGGTCACCACCATGACAAGCTCGACGAGCGTGAACGCGCGCGGGCGGCGCGGGCAGATGCTTTTTCCTCTCCAGGCTTGCATGCGTTCCCTCAACCTCGCTCCGGTAGTATCCCGTCGTAAAGCGTACGATTCGCGGTTGCCGAGACGTATGCCCGAGAATCGCCGATCGCTAGCCTTGAGCACATTTTGCACAGGCCGGGGTTCTCGGACATGCGAGTCTTGTGGGATTGGGCGCGGTCGGCTACACTGCCCTTCTCCTGGGCGAATCCAGAAGAATCCGGCCTTTATGGACCATCTCGAACAGCTTCATATCGTCAGGCTTCGCGAACTGATCCGCGACGTGCCCGACTTCCCCAAGCCGGGAGTCGTGTTCAAGGACATCACTCCCCTGCTGGGGCATCCGGCGGGACTGGCCCTGGCCATCGAGTACATGACCCAGCCCTTTCGCCATCTGCAGGTGGACCTGGTCGCGGGAGCGGAGTCCCGAGGCTTTATCTTCGGCACGGCCGTGGCCCGAAACCTCTCCGCGGGGTTTGTCCCGATCAGGAAACCAGGAAAACTCCCTCACCACACGCACACCGAGGAGTACGCCCTCGAATACGGCGTCGATCGCGTGGAGGTCCACAAGGATGCGATCCAGCCCGGCGACAAGGTCCTCGTC
>SBAX01000276.1 GCA_005240095.1 Phycisphaera mikurensis | reverse complement strand
AGTTGCTGGATAGCGCGGTGAGCAGCTTCCAGCAGGCCGCGGCCGCCGTAGACCAGTGGATCGATGCGGCCCAACAGCGCACGCAGAACTTGTCGCCGGAAACGAAGGAGCGCTCGGCGTCGAATGCCCGTGAGAATGACGAGTGGCTGGCCGGTCACATTTCCGCGCAGATTGCCGATGCCCGGCTGGCGAAAGCTTGGACCTACTACGAGCGCTTCGCGGATGCCAACCAGAATGCGGCGGTGCTGACCGCGGTAGGGAAGTCGCTCAAGCTCGCGGAGGCCGATCCGGCGGCGGAGAAGGCCAAGGCTGACGAGGCTCGTGCGAAAGGCGTCGAAGAAGTCAACAAGGCCATGGACGTCCTGAAGAAGGCCCATGGCCAGGCCGAGAAGCACTGGACCATCACCGCCCAGGGGGCTGGTACGACATATCTCCTCGTCCTGTTTGGTGAATCCGAGTATGCGGCCGACGCGGCGGAGGGCTACCGCCTCGCCCTCAAGGGGCGGGAGAACGAAGCCTACGCGGCGCCATACGCTGCGCGCCTCAGGCGGCTGGAGAGCCGGTAGCGGCATCGCCCGGCAACTGACTCCGCATTCGAGCGTCCGCGCGGGCTTAAAGCCCGCGGCTCACTACGCTCATCCCGGTTCGGTCATGGACATGGGGTCGAGGACTTTAGCGAGTTCGTCGTTGGAGAGCACCTTCTTTTCCTGGGCGATCTGGCGGACGGTCTTGCCGGAGGCGTAGGCTTCCTTGGCGATGGCGGCGGCCTGATCGTAGCCGATCTTGGGGGCGAGGCTGGTACACATGGCCAGCGACCCCTCGATGAGTTCGGCGCAGCGCTGCTCGTTGGCCTCGATGCCGGAGACGCATCGTTCGGTGAAGGTGCGCACGGCCGCGGTGAGCAGACGAATCGACTCCAGCAGGTTGTGGGTCATGAGGGGCATGCCCACGTTGAGCTCGAAATAGCTCTCTCGGCAGCCCAGCATGACGGCGGTGTCGTTGCCGATCACCTGGGCGCAGACTTGGATGAGCATTTCGGCCATGACGGGATTGACCTTGCCGGGCATGATGGAACTGCCGGGCTGAGTTTCGGGAAGCTTGATCTCGCCGATGCCGCAGCGCGGTCCGCAGCCCAAAAGGCGAATGTCGTTGGCAACTTTTGTCAGCGCCACGGCGATGGCCTTGAGCTGCCCGCTGACTTCGCAGACCGCGTCCTTGGCCGACTGGGCCTCGAAATGGTCCTCGGCCTCGACGAACTCAATGCCGGTCGTTGAGCTTAGCACTTCGCACATGCGGCGCCCGAACTCGTGATGAGTGTTGATGCCCGTGCCGACAGCGGTGCCGCCGATAGGCAGCTCGCGCAGGGCCTTGACCGCCTTGTTGGCCCGCATGGCGGAGAGCTTGGCCTGGCGGGCGTAGCCGGCGAATTCCTGGCCGAGGCGCACGGGCGTGGCGTCCTGAAGGTGGGTGCGGCCGATCTTCACGATCTTGTCGAAGAGCCTTGCTTTCTGGGTGAGGGCGTCGCCCAGATGTTCGAGGGCGGGGGCCAAGTCGGCCTGGAGTGCCTCCGCGGCGGAGACGTGGATGGCTGCGGGAATCACGTCATTGGAGGACTGCCCCATGTTCACGTGATCGTTGGGGTGGATGGGCGTTTTCGACCCGATCTTGCCGCCGGAGAGCTCGATCGCCCGGTTGGCGATGACCTCGTTGGCGTTCATGTTCGTGCTCGTGCCCGAGCCGGTCTGGTAGATGTCGAGGACGAAGTGATCGTCGAGGCGCCCGTCGATGACCTGCTGAGCAGCGGTGATGATGAGGTCGGCGAGCTTGGGGTCCAGCTTGCCGAGGTCGCGGTTGACCTTGGCGGCGGCCTGCTTGATCAGGCCCATCGCCCGGACGAATCGCCGCCCGAAGCGATAGCCGCTGATCGGAAAGTTCTCCACCGCCCGCTGCGTCGAGGCGCCCCAATACGCCGACGCCGGCACAGTCATCTCGCCCATGCTGTCCTTTTCGATCCGGGTTTCCGAAGGCATTGAACGCTCCTCGTTTGGTCCAAAAAAACGGGCCGTCAGCGGAACATGGTATCACGCCAACCGGTGGGCCGGTAGGCGCCCGCGCGGCAACGGGGAGTTTCGCTACAATGCCGCGGCGATGGATATAGTGGTGGCTGAGAATCTGGTGAAGACGTTTCCGAGCCCCGACGGAACGGAGAAGCGTGCCGTGGACGGTCTGAGCTTTCGCGTGGGGCAAGGACAGATTTACGGCCTGCTGGGGCCCAACGGCGCGGGCAAGACGACGACGCTGCGGATGCTCAGCGGATTGATCTCCCCCACCAGCGGCGCGGCGATCCTCGCAGGGTTCGACGTGGCCACACACCCGCACGAGGTCAAGCGCGTGCTGGGGTTCCTCACCGCCAACACGGGGCTGTATCAGCGCCTCTCTCCCCGAGAACTGATCGTCTACTTCGCGCAACTGCACGGCATGGATCGGCAGCGGGCAGTGAGTCGAGCGGAGGCGCTCATCGATCATCTAGGGCTGGCGAGTTTCGCTCATTTGCGCTGTGGGGCGCTGTCCACGGGGCAGAAACAGCGCGTGAACATCGCCCGGGCCTTGGTAGCCGATCCGCCGATCCTGGTCATGGACGAGCCCACGCTGGGCCTGGACGTGCTGAGCAACCGTCTGATCCTCGACTTCATCACCGAGCAGCGCGACGTGGGCAAGACGATCATTCTTTCCACGCACTACCTCGACGAGGCCGAGTCGATGTGTGACAAGATCGGGCTGCTGCACGACGGGCGACTGGTAGCCGAGGGGGACATCGCTACGCTCCGTGAACAAACCGGCGAAGAGCGGCTCACCAGCATTTTCCTCAAGCTCATCGACATCGAAACCAGCGCGGGAGTGGGCAGCGCATGACCTTCCGCCATCGGGTCCGCACGATCTACTACAAGGAGCTGATCGACATCCTGCGTGATCGCCGCACGCTGATTGCCATGATCGTGGTGCCCATCGTGCTGTATCCCCTGCTCATGCTCGGGTCCGTGCAGGCGGTGAGCTATCAGCACGAGTCTCTGGAGGAGGAGAAGCTGACCATCGGCGTGGCCGACGACGATCACCGGCGGATGCTGCAGCAGTTGATCACCTTTGACACGCGGGCGCTGGAGAGCAGGCGGGAGGAACTGGAGCCGGGCAGCGATGCGGCGGCCGATCTGCCTGCTCCACTCGACGGCGCCCAGATCGAGGTATTTCCATCCGTAGAGGACATGCAGGCGGCGATCCGCGAGCGGCGGGTCCCCGTGGGACTGGTATTTGACAGCGATCGGCTGGTGGACACCGTGGACAAGCGCGTCCGCGCCACCGTCCACGCGGACCTTGAGGAGCCTCGCGGGAATACAGCGGGCCGGCGTGTGAACGAGCTGCTTCGCAGAACCAATGAACGGATCAAGGAAACAAATCTCAAAAGCCTTGGACTCACTGAAGCCTTCGTGGCACCCTACGTGGTCGAGGAGGTCGATCTGTCCGCCCCCTCGTCGATTCTCGGCGAGGTGCTGCCGCTGATTCTCATTCTCATGACCATCACCGGCGCGATCTACCCGGCCATCGACCTGACTGCCGGGGAGCGGGAACGCGGCACGCTCGAATCCCTGATGGTCTGTCCCGTGCCGATCATCGACCTGATCGTGGGGAAGTTCCTGGTGGTGACGACTGTGGCGATCATGGGAGCGGCGCTGAACCTCGGCAGTGTCACCGCCACGGTGTATTTCGGCGGGTTCGACAAGGTCATCGCCAGCACAGGGGGCGCCGTTCCGTGGGGCAAGATGCTGTTCATTCTTGTGGCCCTGATTCCGTTTGCGGTGCTGATGTCGGCGATCATGATCGCGGTGTGCAGCTATGCGCGGACGTTCAAGGAGGCGCAGAACTATGTGACCCCGGTGATCCTGGCGGTGCTCATCCCGGGGGGCATTGCGGCCCTCCCGGCCACGCGCCTGGAGGGGCCCATGCTGGTCATGCCCGTGGGCAACATGGTGCTGCTGGCCAAGGAACTGCTGCTGGGGGCGACGGTGCCCGTGTGGCACGCGGTGGTAGTGCTCCTGTCCACGACGCTGTATGCGGCAGCGGCGGTGGCGGTGGCGGCCAAAACCTTCGGGCATGAGTCCGTGGTGTTCGCGGATGCGGGGTCGCTGAAGGCGACTTTCTCGCGGGCGCTGATCAAGCCATCCTCGCGGCCCAGCCTGGCGATGAGCGTGCTGCTGACGGCGGTGCTGTTTCCGGTGTGGTTTTTCGTGCAGTCGTCGCTGTCGCCGGCGCCGGGGGAGACGGCGGTGGGCGTGCTCTACGGCACGGCTTGGCTGATGCCCCTGCTGTTTGTGGTGCTGCCGGTGGCGGTGCTGGGGCACTGGAAGATCGACCTGATCAATTCTCTCTCACTACGCGTGCCGGGGGCACGGCATACGCTCGCGGCACTGCTGATCGGCGTTTCGGCGTGGGTGCCGGCGCACGAACTGAACGTGCTTCAGCACTACCTGGTCGGGATTCCGGAGGCCCTGCTGCGCAGTTCAGAGCAGCTCGAAGAGGCGATCAAGATGCTGCGCCCGGAGGTGGTGATTCTGCTTCTGGCGATCATCCCGGCGTGCTGCGAGGAGCTTCTGTTTCGAGGCTTTCTGCTCAGCGGCCTGCGCGGGGCCACGGGCAAATGGACGGCCATCCTCATCGCCAGCGCGTTTTTCGCCATGTTCCACTTCTTCATATTCCGGTTCGCGGTGTCGGCGGCGCTGGGCGTGGTGCTGGGGTACCTGTGCTGGCAGTCGCGCTCGGTCGTGCCGGCGATCCTCGCTCACGCCCTGCACAACGCCATCGGCACGCTGAGCGTGCTGTGGCCGCAGTGGCAGCAGTGGCTGGGGATGAGCGCGGAAGAGACTTCCGAGTGGGCACATCTACCGGCTGAGGTCCTTGCCGTCGGCGCGGGCGTGTTTCTCGTCGGCCTGATCGCGGCGTCAAAGGGTGCGGCCGAGCGCGACCGGGAACCGATGCCGGTGGCCGGGCAGTCGCTATTCCTGGCAGGGAAAGGCTAGGACTGCAAGCGCAGTTCCGCAGGCCCGAAGGGCCGTCATACGTCAGCCCAGGGCAACGCCCTGGGTCATTCCGTCCGCCAGAGAGGTAAGCCCTGAGAGGGCGCGCTAAGGAGCGACATCACAACTCGCGCCTAACGCGTTCGGGTGGCCGGCTCTATTCCGCTCTTTCAGAGCTTGTGCGCTGCGCGCTTGCATTCTCCCAGGGCCCCTGGGCTGCGTTAACTGGGCCCTTCAGGCCCAGGTCGAGAAACTGCACACTTTGAGTGTTCGCGCAGCGCGCTTGCTCGCTTACGGCGCCGGGGCTGACGGGCAGTCGGGGATGGTTACGTTTAGCCAAGCGTCGAAGGCGCCTTCGCCATAAAGCAAGTCCACCTCCATGAGCAGGTCGGCGGGAGTGCAAAGACCCGAACGGTCGAGGTCGCATTGCCATGGCTTAAGGTCGCTCCCCGGCTCCTCCCTAAGGTACTCGAGCAACGCCTGCTGGTCCGGCGACGGCGAGATTCCGGAGTCGAGCGGCGGTGGAGGCTCCGTAAGATGGGTGTCGCCATCGCCATTCACATCGGCCGGCAGCACGCCGAGGCACGCCTGGGTGCCGCTGGCATCGTGGGTCACGCAGGTCCAGGCCTTCAGGTCGATGATGCGATCGAAGGTCAAAGTGACCATGTTCAGCGACGCGACGGCCTGAGTAATGGTTGGAGGCGTGGGCTGCGGGTCCTTGGGCGGCACGACGACCGTCACGGTGAAGTCCTCGGTCCCCACGTTGCTCGCGTCGCAGGTGAAGGTCAGGGCAATGGTGTTCCAACCCTGGCGCACCGGCGGCGGCTGGGGCGGGCCGGGTTCGTGCGGCTGGCGGGCGTCGATGGCGCAGTTGGGCGGATTGCTATCCGCGATGCGCGGCGAACAGGCGTTCTCCGCACACAGGCCACCAGGTACAAAAGTGCTCCCCGCGGCGGTGCAATCCGAGGCCAGCAGACCATCGGTGCAACTGCAGTCCGTCCCGCAGCAAGCTCCGATCAGGCAAAGCTCATCATCGCAAGGCACATTGTCACCAAAGTAGCGGCCCTCCGCGGCAAGGCAGGCCGATTCGGTCTCGACACTACAGGGCCCACCCGCGCAGCAGGCACCGGTGTGGCATGGATCGGGAAGGCAAGGAGCATCGTCGCCCTGATAGGTTCCTGACTCCGCCGCGCAGCCTGCTGCGGTGAGGATCTCGCAACTGTCCGTCAGGCAACATGCGCCGGTGGGACATGTCTGCTCGCCGCAGGGCGTAGCAGCGCCCTTGAACTCCCCGCCGATCGTGGCGCATTCGGAGGGCGTTGCGGTGAGGCAAAGCCCGGTTGTCGCGCAGCAAGCACCCGCGCCGCTGGCGCATTCCACGACCCCGCCGTCACAGACTTCGCCCGGCGAGTGGGCCCCATCGATGACGGTACATTCTGCGAGCGTACGACTATCGAGGCAGTCGCCATCCTCACGGCAACACGCTCCCAAGCCGGGACAGATTTCCGCGGGGACGGCGCAGTCCGTCCCATTGCCGCGATAACTGCCTCCCGCAGAAACACAGGCCGCGTCGGTCGTGATTCGACAGATTTCGGGCCCGGGAATGCAACAAGCGCCGGTACGGCAAGTAGAAGTGCCGCAAACCAGGGGTTCGCCAGCCGGTCTTGCTCCACCCTCCGCCGTGCAACCCGTGTTGGTCAGCACGTGGCACTGCCCGTCCGGCAGGCAGCAAGCCTTTACATTCGGACAGCCGTTGTTCAGCCCCTCGCAGCGGAAACTGGCGTTGAATTCACCGTACACGCCCACGGCCGAGCAGGCAGCCGAGGTTGTGTTGATGCAAGTGCCATCCGGGAGACAGCATGCTCCGTAGTCCGTGATGACACCGCACGTCTGCGGGCAAGTCGAGCCATCTCCTCGATAAGCGGTGAAGGGAAAGGCATCGAACGCGCACACAGAACGCGGGGAGACGCGCTGGCAGTTCGTCAGTCCAGTTTGCCCATAACAGCAGGCGCCGCCACATTCATCCTCAGGGGCAAGATCTGCACAGGTCGTTCCGTCGCCACGGTACGCCCCGTTGAAGCTCGCACAACTGGCCGCCGTACGGTCGCCGCACCCGAATCCCGAAATGCAGCATGCTCCCCGGCAAGGGTTGGGATCGCACTCCGTTCCGTCGCCCTGGTAGACGCCACTACAAAGCGATTCACACTCCAGAATGCACTGCCCGTTGATACCGCAGCAGGCGCCATTAACTTTCGGACATAAGGTCGCCGGCTCTGCTGGGCAAGAGAGGTTACTCCAGAAGGCGACGCCGTCGTTCAATGCGCAACTGTCGGCCGTGTAGTTGTCGCCGCAGGTCCCGCAACGCGTGCAGCAAGCCCCGAAGACGCAAATGGTCTCCTCACAGATCGTTCGCTGGCCGTGGAAGAAGCTGCCCTCACCCGTGCACTGGGACTCGAAGACTTCAACGCAGCTCTGCGACGTGGCGGAGCAGCAGGCCCCGGGTTCGGGCTCGAAGCAGAGTTGCTGGGAGTAGGCGCCGCCGGTGAAGATGGTGAGGTTCAGGGGCGGCGTTGCGGGAAAGACATCGGGCACGAAGGGATCGCCGGTGGAGGGGAGGGTCACGCCGACGGAGCCGCGGACGGTGCCCACCTCGAAGGGGATGGGATAGTCCAGGTCGTCGCGGCCGAAGGTGACCCCCGGCTTCCAGGCGAACGCGATAGCGTAATCAAAACCCGGCTCCAGGACTAAGTTCAGGTTCGGCACCACGGCGGCCGTCGAATACCAATCGAAGGTCGTCGCCCCCAGGCCCACCGCTCCTACGAGGTTGACGTCGGGGGCGTAGCGCGAATAGGTACCGTCGCCCTGGCGCTGGTGGATGGCGACGATCAGGTCCGTGGGATTGGCGAAGGCCAGCTCCATCTTGATCTCTTTGAGGGTGGCCTCCTGCTGCACGCGGTAGACGTTGCCGCGGTAGCGGTTGATGAACGGGCCGAAGGCGAAGTCCACGTTGCCGATGAGGTTGCAGTCGGGACCGGGCGGAAAGCCGGCCGTGGCGCGCTGCACGGGAATGAGCAATTCGCCGCCGGCATCGGGATCGATGACTTCGGCGGCGAGATCGCCCGGGTCGTCGGTTTGTTTGTCGATCCGGGCGGCGCTGCGTTCGTCGGCGACGGCATCGGTGGTCAGCCCCGGCATGGACACGCGAGTCGCGCTCAGCACCACCACGATCAAGCCGCCCACGGATAGACCGACCCACCATCTGCCAAGGACTGACCCGTTCGGCTGCCCGGTTGTACAGCGGTGCCCAAAGCGGCAACTCATCGTTCGCTCCAACGGTTTGTAAGCCCGGGGAATGAGGGTCAGTCCGGAACTAACGGCATTGTGAGGCCGCACCGGTTGCAAACCGGTGCCACACGATGCTGGACCGCCTTGGAACCCCTCCAAACTACTGCGAGATTATATCAGCCGGGTAGTCCCTTGACCAACCCGCGCAACGACCGTTACCGGACCTCCTCAGACCACGAAGCGGAAGCGCCGTGTGCCGATGCCGCCAGGCCTTCAACACCGCTCTCCCTCCCGGTCGCGGCTCTGATCGGGACAGGGACACCGCTGACCTGGTGCCGAGAATGGATACTCGGCTCGGCACGCACCGGGGAGAGGATTGGGGTCGAAATGGGCAACCGGGAAACGTAAGTCGTTGGCCCAGCGGGACTTCCATAGCGCCGCGTCACGTTTTGACCCATACCTACGCCAGGCAAATGAACGGAGTCTCCGGATTCCGATCATCGCGACCCTACCTTTGCTGGACCAAAGCCCGCATGGCGGCGCTGCGTTTGGCCATGCCACCCGTCGTGGCGAAGAACGGAGTCTCGGCACCGGGCAGCCATCATGCGAACTTCACCCTCACCCCAGCCCCTCTCCCTTAGAGGGAGAGGGGTTGACACCGGCGCTAATCATTGCGCACGTCCGTGTAGCGGCCGACGTGGCGGGGACCGATGCGCGTGGGGGCGGGCTCGCCGAGGACTGTCGGCAGGCGATCGATGGTCTCCTGGAAGCGCAGGGCCCGCGAGTCCACGTCCCGGGCGCGAAGCTGCTCGACGGTCGGAGGAGAGCCCGGATCAGGATCGATGATGCTGAGGTCCACCTCCCCGCGAAGGACGCCGTACACGGTGAATACGTCCGAGCGCACGGTCACCCAATCGCCCAGGGCGATCAGCGCCGCGGCCGCCTGGACGAAGTTCTGATCGTTCTTGTTAGGATTGGCGTCGTCAATATATCCCCCGTCGATGCGGTAGAACGACTGCGGGAATCCGGCGCCAAGGCCCGAGGCGAGCGCCCCCGGATGGCGGATGTTGGCCAGTTCTCCCACGCTCGCGAAGCCGGTGCCACGCCGGGCCATGGGGTTGGGCGCGGCCCAGCCGCGGGCGTAGACGACAGGCGGCGTGCCGACGGGTGGGTTGCCGTCGTTGTAGTTGCCGGTCCGGTTGGTTGCCCCGCCGGGCAGCGGGCGAAGCTCGCGATAGGCGACGATGGCGTGGGCCAGCGGCTCACCAATGCTACCGGCCTCGGTGTCCAGCGGGGAAAACGATCTGCTAGCGGGGTCTACATAGCCCAGGGCTGTGCGGACGCGATCTCTCCAGGGCACGGGAATCCGCTGCATCGGAACAAACGGCAGCCCGCTGAGCACTTTCCAGGGGGCGGCGTTGAGGTTGATGCGCCCCTGGACCCGCAGGCCGTCCAAATCGACCCGCGGTTGGGCGGCAGGGTCTGCCGGGGTGACCACGTTGGTGTCCACAAAGTACGGACCGGCGTTGCTCAGCGGCAAGGCCGTGAAGTAGTCGAACACCCGCTGCCCCCAGGGAAGGCTTTCTCTGCTGCCCGGAGGCCCTGGGGCCCCAGCGGGCGGTGGAACAAGCTGCGAACCGATCAGATGATGCGCAGCGTAGGTTTCGGCTCCGGCAATCTTGGGGCGATCAAACACCGGCATCCTGCCGTTGTCGATTTGCTCCTGCTCGACGACTCGTTCCGCAAACGCGGTTCCATCCCACTTGAAAGCCTGAGTCTCATCGACGAGCCGCGTGGTGAACGCAAGGTCGGTCGTGGCAGCTGCGTCCAACATCGAACGATTGCCGTGCCGCAAGACCGTCAACAGCGAGCCCGTGGTCGGAAACGCTACCGCGTTGTTGGCCGGATCGCGTGGATTGCGGAACGGCTGAGTGAACGTCCCAAGGTTGGCGAACTGCAGCTCGACAGGATGTAGCGTTGCATCCGGAACGCCTCCATCGCCGAGCGAATCCCCTCCCTTGGTTTCGGGATTGATGGGAACGGGCGCCGTCCAGGGGTTCGTTGCGTCCACGCCGCGCTGCTGAGAAAAGATGAGCGGCGGTGGCCGGACGCAGCCCGCACCTATAAACGCAGGTCCTTCTTTACCGATGCACGAGGCTGCTTCATCAGCAATCGTGATCTGGTCTACGACGATCTCAGTGGGGTTCGGTTCGCCGGCGTATTGGTGAAGTCGCACGAGGTAGATAGTCCACCCGTTCTTGAACGCAAGTGGAGTGGAAAGAATGCGAGCATCCGATACCGCCCTCGGTGCCATCAGCGCCGCAATGGCGGGCCCGATCCCGGATGCGTACACGGTGAAGGGATTCGCACCTCCAGAGTTCGCTGGCAATTGCCCGGTAAGTGGAATCCGCGGCCGTGCACCAACACCGGGCTCGTACTCCACGATGAAGTAGGTGCCATTTGCACCGATATCCACATCCCGATACGGATTGAACACTTCGACGGCGCGCGCCTGGATTGGGTGCGGGGGGGGGCCATTCACAACGGCTACCTCCGTGAGATATGGCTGTCGTTCGAGCCCGTAAACGTAGGTTGGACCGAAATGATTCGGTCCGTTCTTGCGGGGCTCGAAATCGAACTCGCGCCCGGCTGCCCGCAGCGGGGCGTCGCAGGCGTTTGCGCCCGCGCCCGTGCCGCAATTGGCATCGCTCAGGCAAGCCCGCCCGAGGTTTGAGCCCTTGTCGCAAACGCCTTCGATGAAATCGAAGGAGCGCAGGGGGATGCGCGTGGGGATGCCGCGGTCCGCGCATGTGCCGCTGGGGCAATCGGCGTTCTCGGCACACGGCTCCAGATCGCGGGAGCCGCCCGCACATTCCAGGTCGACATAGTCGATCATGTTGGCCGTCAGGGCCGCGGCCGTGCGGGTGATCACGTTCGGGCGGTGCAGTTGGTCAGTGACCCGATCCCGGCAGGCGCCGGGCGCAGCATCACCGACAACCGGCCAGCAGTATTCGAACGCGGGACAATCGCCGTCCGTCATGCAGTCGCTGCAGAAGCCGGCGGCGTCTGTGGGTTGTCGCTTGATGCACGCCACGTCACAGTTCGCATTCGTGGCACAAGCCCGCACATCTCCCCAGTACGGCCCGCTGGCGTTGCTGAGGAGCATGAGGAAGGCATCGTAGATGAGGCGGTCGCGGCGGTGCTTGGGGAGGTAGTCGTTGGTGTCGTCCTTGTCGGGAACGTAGACCTCATCCAGCCACGGCAGGCTCAGTTGCATCCGGCCCTTGCGCACGTTGGGAGTGCAGTCCACGCAGGTGGGGCAATGACAGAAGGCGTCGGAATCGAAGAGGTCCTGATGGCAGTCGTCCTGCACAGTGTGGGGATAGTCGGCGTACTCGAAGGGCAGGCCCTGCAGGCCGTTGGGCAAAAGGGGCGGGCACACGTTGAGATCGTGCGCCGCCTGATTGACCTGGCGCATCTTGGCCAGAAGGTCCTCGCTGGTGCCCAGGATGCTGTTAGGCACGTGCGCGGGCGGAGCAAGCAGGCCGTCGTGGCTGATGGTGGTCACCAGATGACGTCGATCGAGCTGCGGCGTGACCCCGTCATTGGGATTGTCGTCGAACAAGTCGGACGTGGCCGGTTCCATGCGCATGGCCCACAGCGGCGGGGAATCGGCGGCGCGGGCGTCGAACGGCTCGTCCGGCTCGAAGGCGGCGTAGCGGTGGCCCTTGCCATCTTGGTTCTTGTCATAGACCGTCTCGAAGTCACTGGCAGTGGGGTCGATGGGGGCGTAGAGGAACGAGGCCATGTCGGAGCGTCCGGCGGGCTCGCGCACGAGGTTGAGAAGCGGATTGCCGTGCAGCCACGACGGAGCGACTTGCCGCGGGGCGAGCAAGCCTCGTCGCCGCAAGGCTGCCTCATCCTGGAACGGCGGATAGGCAACCTGAAACTGCGTGGGCCGATGCACGAAGCCGCCCATTGCGGGGTCGGGCGTCGCCCCGTTCGGCGGGAAGTACAGCAGGTCCAACGCCGTCCGAATGAGGTTGGGGTGGGAGGCGTTGAGATTCACCAGCCCGGTGTGTGGGATGATCCGCAGGGCGACGTAGACCGTGCCGCCGGGATTGCCCGGCGGGTTGAGCTGCGCGGCGAGCTCGGCCACCTGGGCCTCGGTCAGGCCCAGCAAGGCGGCACCCCTTTGCACGGAATCCACGATGCCGTCACCGTCGGCGTCGACGACGGGCGTTTCCGGCACGCCGTCAAAATCAGCATCGATGGCGATTTGCCCGGAAAACATGCTCGTGTCGATCGCTGTACCCCAGGGCATGACCGGACCGCTGAACGGAACCCGTTTGAGGCCCACAAGATCGGTGAACCATGGGTATAGGACCCGGTCGTCCACGAGGATGGCCGTGCCGTTGTCCTCGCGAAACGGCTCGATGGGGCTGAAGGAGTTGTGCACGCCGGGCATCTCTGCGTAAGACGTCTGGAAGTCGGCGAACGCGGATGAGGGGGCAATGGACGGCCCGCCGAAGGGGGCGTCGGGGCCGAACATCATCGTGTCGCGGAGCACCGCCGTGGCGTTGGCCGCTACGTTGGCCACGCCGGTCTGGCTTGCGGAGCGGCTCGATTCGGCTGCGATCATCTTGGCCTCGAAGTTCATCGACGCCAGCAGAGCGATACCCAGCACGAACAGGATGCCCAGCAGCGTCATGACGAGGACGAGGACAGACGCGCGGCGAGCCGCAGGCTTCAGCCTGCGCGGACGCAGGAGATACCAGGCACGTGCGGATGCCGAGTGTCCGCGCGGGCTAAAGCCCACGGCTCGCACGACAAATGTTGGGACACTTCGCGTCATCGCTTATCCACCTACCGGAATCACCATCACGTGCCGGATGGGGCGATCCAGGCGGCGGTCCTTGTCGAACACGTCCACGGTCACCCGCAGGGACCCGGGGAACACATCGTTGTTGATCGGCTCCTGCTCCGCGCCGGCGGCGGAAAGCTGACTAGGGCGAGTGGCCGTGAAGACGACCAAGTTGGGGCGCTGGCCGTCCGGCGCCAACGGCGCCCAAACTACGTTGGGGTCGGACCCGGCTCCACGGAATCGATCGGACAAGGAGTATGCCCCGCCTCCGTCTCCATGAAGGGCCTTCTGATTGAGCAGGTTGTCCAAATCCTGGCACACGGGATCATTCGGCGCACACAGCCCGCTGCCCTTCTGCAAATCCCGAACCTTTCGGGCAAGTTGGCACAGCGGATCGGGCGGATCGGTTTTCTTGCAGGGATCGTTGGAATCTTCGAGGGTGGCGTCGCCTGTCCAACCCGGGTCGAACCAGAACACTTCATTGGCTCCATCGAGCCGCCCGGCGACATACTCGCTGCGGGGATTGAGGGCCCATTCGACTTTGAAGGAGGCGCAGCGCGGGAGCATGTAATGCCCCAACCGACTGGCCAGCACCGGCGGCGGTGTGAGATCGAGCAGGCTGCGTGCGAAGACGGTTAGCCACGGTGCCTTGCTCACATCGCCCAGGACAAGGGGCGGAAACCACGGGGGAAACCGCGGCTGACCCGTTGCCGGATCGATCTGCGGGCGGAGCACCATTTGTTCATAAGGAAAGCTGCTAACCACGTCGATTTCGCCCCGCAGGATTCGCGGGTCGCCGAAACCAGTCAACACCGGATTGGGCGGCGTCGGCGGATCAGCCGGAAGCAGGAGGACGCTGCGACGTGCGAGGTGCCATTCGTCCGCGGGAACATGGGCGATCTTGGTCACAGACGCATAGTCCGCACCGCTGGCGCTTTCCGTGGGGAACATCGGATCGTCGAGCTTTCCGGTGGCGGAATCGATGGCTCCCTTGCGGGGCTGGAAGTCGAATCCGCCGCCGGGCGACGCCGAGGGCACATACTGGCCGAGCTCAGCGTGCGCGTACACGACCTGCTGGACGTTCGATGAGACGCCAGGCTCCGCGAAACTGCTCCCCCGCCGGCCTGTAAAGATCATCAGGATGTCCGCCCGAGGTGGGACCAGATGCCCCGCGAGATCCTCACGCTCCGGATCGGCGGGGTGCGGATAACCAGTCCGCGGACCCTCGCCGGAGGAAGTCGCATCACCATCGGCATCGCGCCCGCCGGCGGTCCAATATGCATTGACGGGGTTCCCCTGGATGACAATGAGGGAGTTGCCCGGTCGCGCGCTGCGCAGGTCCTCGCGGAGGGTCTGCTCGAAGACGCGGAGTTCCTGCATGACCTCGGTGAGGGCGGTGGCCTGGCCGGTGGATTGGACGGTCAGGTTGAAGACCTGCCCGGCGAGGGCCATCATGAGGATGAGGATGCCGATGGAAATGATCAGCTCGGCCAGCGAGAAGGCGGTGAGGGAGGTGGGTGGGAAAGGATTCCCGCGAGAAAGGATTCTCGCATGAGCGGCGCGGCACGCTCTACCCTCACCCCTGCCCCTCTCCCTGCAAGGGAGAGGGGTTTGGGCCGGCATTTTCTCAGCAGCAAAACAAGCCCCCCCTCGGGCCGCCCGGCCCAAGCGAGGCTGCGTATGCGTAGAATCCCCATACACCATAGCTGTAAACCCGGACGCCAACCGTTTCCATTATGGGCGTAGATAGGTGTCAGACTAGAGACTAGAAACTAGGGACTAGAGACTAGAAACCACAGCGGGAGGGCCAGAGGCGCGGCTCGGCAGGAGCCTCGCCCTCCCGCTATCCTGCCGTAAACAGGCGGACGTAGCTGTCGTAGCGGTCGGGGTGGATGTCGCCGCGTTCGAGGGCGGCCTTGACGGCACAGTCGGCCTCGTGGGTGTGAGTACAGTCCGGGAACTTGCAGTCGGGCACGAAGCGGGCGATGTCCACGAAATAGGCCTCCAGCTCGCCGCGGGGCACGATGGAAAGATCCAGGGCCCGGATGCCCGGAGTGTCCACGACGTAGCCGCCGACGTCCAGCCGGATGAGGGTGGCCGTGGTGGTGGTGTGGCGGCCCTTGTCGTACTTGTGGATGACCTCGCCGGTGCGCAGCTCCAGGCCCGACTGAATGGCGTTTAGCAGCGAGCTTTTGCCCACGCCGCTCTGGCCCGCGATGACGCTCTCCTTGCCCTTGAGCAGATCGCGAAGAGCGTCGATTCCGACGCCGGTCCCGGCGCTGGTAGCGAGCGTGGCGTAGCCCAAATGCTGGTAGCGGGTGAGGATGTCGAGGGCGAAGTTGTCCACGTCGAGGTCGATCTTGTTCATGCAAATCACAGGTGTGATATCTCCGGCCAGGGCGGAGACGATGTAGCGGTCGATGAGGTGGGGCTTGGGGTCCGGCTGGGCGGCGGAGCTGACGATGATCGCCTGATCGACGTTGGCGACGATGGTCTGGACGCGGCGTCCGGCCAGGCGCGAGAGCTGTCCCCGGCGCGGCTCGACGGATTCGATGACGCCCTCTTTGGCGACGCCTTCGCTCGCCTCGACGGTGAAACGCACGTGGTCGCCGACGGTTACGGAGTTGCGTTCCTGGATGAGTCGCGTGCGGAGGATGCGGCGGACGGTACACGGCCAGATCGTTTGGCCATCGTCCACATCGGCGAACAGGCCGCGGACGGCGATCACCGTCCCTCGACGCAGGTCGGCGCTTTCGGGAGGCTCATCGCGTACGATGATGGTCCGTTGCCGCGACAGGTCGCCACGGGGTGTGATCTGCTCGCCACGTGTAGCGTCGATTTCGTGATCTTCGGACTGGCGGGCCTGCTCGGTCCAATCCTTCTGCCGGCGGCGCGGCGAGCGCACCGAGCGGATCGGCGACTCGCCGGTGATCTTCCCCGACGACCCCGGGGTGCTGGTGGTGATCCGGCGGCTGATGGGGTGGTGAAGCATGGT
>SBAX01000082.1 GCA_005240095.1 Phycisphaera mikurensis | reverse complement strand
GGGCCAAGGTCACGGGGCGCGGCTGCGGTGGACTCGTCGCTGTCCTCCTGGAGCGCTCGGATGCCGCCCTGACGGCTCTCCAGACCGCCCTGGAAGATTACTTCACCCGCACCAAGACGCGCGCCGCCATCCTCCAGGGCTCCACCCCCGGCGCCCTCGTCACCGGCGTCCAGAAGCTGTAGGAATACCGCTCGCTTTCCTTGCGCAACTCGAATTGCGGGAGCATCATGCGGCCAGGGCAAAGAATGCCGGGCTTTTCTCAATCGTGCCTCCGACACGAAACACGCTAAACAAAAGCTCTCCCGGCGGGGAGAGGGGGACTGGCGTCCCCCCAAAGCAAAAGGCGGCCCGCGAGGGAGCCGCCTTCTGCAACTTTACGCTCATGCGGCTTTGCAGGCCGCACGGATGGTGCTTGCTCGATCGCTTACTTGGGGAAGCAGAACGACCGGCCGTTGATGGTCGGGGTGGTGGCGACCATGAAGGAACCGGTCTTGGTGCAGGCCACGGCCTTGATGCAGTTGCGGCCGAACTTCGCCGCGAGCACGTTCTTGCACGCCGTGGTGCTGGGGTTGCGGGGGTTGAAGTTCTTGTTCGTGGTCCGCGCCCAGCGCGAAACCTGAGCCTTGCTCACCGTCTGGATGATGGCGCCCTTGTTGATCCAGTTGGCGAAGCTGTTCAGCGTGGCCGGCGTGGGCTTGCCGCACGAGCCCGTGGTCCCCTGGGCCTGGCTGCACAGGGTCTTGTAGGAGTTGATCTTCTGCTCGAAGTTGTTGCAGCAGGTCCTGTACGCCGTGGGATTGCCGCCGCCGTTCTTCTTGCTCTTCTTGCCGCCGGCCTTCTTGTTGTCGCTGCCCCAGGGATTGCTCGAGCCGAACAGGTAGCTCGAGAAGCCGCCGTACGTCGAACGCGAACGGGAGCTTGTACGATTCTTGTACGTCGTTGCCATTGAGTTTTTCTCCTAAAGGTACCTTGTCTTTTCGTCGGGATTCCGACTCTGGGCCGTACATCGGAGCAGGTCATCTGTGTCTTGAGCTATTGGACCGTCGCATACTCGCCCGCGCGCCCGCGACGACGTGCGAAAGCAGCACGCCTGCTCCGCGTGACGCGGGCGCGGAAGGGGCGGCAGGGGGCCCGGCAACCGAAAAAACCCCCGTGCAACGCTGAAAAGGGCTGTTTTTATGCTTGCGTACGGGTTTGTGCGGCGGCATGTCGAGGCGCAGTCTGGGCCCCGCCTCGCCGGCACCGCACCTCGAAAAAAGGGAAAAATTTTTGTGCCCGGGCCGTTTGTAGCCGCCACCAGGGTGGATAAACTGGCCCGTTTTCCGCATCATGGTCGATGCGGAACGAGAGTTCCTCGGAGGCGATGTGCAGACGCGGGGCAGCAGTCCGAGCGTAGTGGGGTTGGAGGCGCACAACCTCGCCGGGTGCAAGGAGGCTTATTGGAACCTCTCGCCCGCGGAGTTGTACGAGCACGCCCTGCGCGGCGGGGAAGGCGTTCTGTCCGAGAGCGGGGCCATCGTCTGCGCCACCGGCACCCACACCGGGCGCTCCCCCCGCGACAAGTTCATCGTCGAAGAACCCACCTCGCGCGGCGTCATCGGCTGGGGCAAGGTCAACGAGCCCCTCAGCGAGGAGCACTTCGAAGCGCTGTACGAGCACGTCGTCGAACACGTCCGCGGCAAGCGCCTCTACGTGCGGGACATGTTCGCCGGGGCCGATGAGGCGACGCGCATTCCGATCCGCATCATCACCGAGACGGCCTGGCACAATCTCTTTGCCGCTCAGCTCTTCATCCGCCCGGAGCCGGGCTCCACGCGCCATCACGATCCGCAGTTCACGGTGATCAATGTGCCCTCCTGCAAGGCCGATCCGCAGCAGCATGTCACGCGAACCAGCGTGTTTGTGGTGATTCACCTGGCCCGGCGAATCGTGCTCATCGGAGGCACGGCCTATGCCGGGGAGATCAAGAAGAGCATCTTCACCATCATGAACTATCTGCTGCCGATGTCCGGCGTGCTGAGCATGCACTGCTCAGCCAACATCGGGCACGACGGCGATGTGGCCCTGTTTTTCGGCCTCAGCGGCACGGGTAAGACCACCCTCTCGGCCGACCCTCAGCGGCGGCTCATCGGCGATGATGAGCACGGCTGGAGCGAACGGGGCGTCTTCAACATCGAGGGGGGCTGCTACGCCAAGTGCATCAAGCTCTCCAGGCAGGCCGAGCCGCAGATCTACGCCGCCATCCGCTTCGGCACCGTGCTCGAAAACGTGATGATGGATCCGGCCAGCCGGGTCATCGACTTCAACTCCGACGAGATCACCGAGAACACGCGGGCCGCATACCCCTTGGAGTACATCCCCGATGCTGTGCTGCCCAGCGTCGGGTCGCATCCTAAGAACATCATCTTCCTGACCTGCGACGCCTTCGGCGTCCTTCCCCCGATCGCCAGGCTGAGCCGGGACCAAGCCATGTACCACTTCCTCTCCGGCTACACCGCGAAAGTGGCGGGCACCGAGGCGGGCGTCACCGAGCCGACGGCGACGTTCAGCGCCTGCTTTGGAGCGCCGTTCCTCCCGCTGCCTCCGCAGCGATATGCCAACATGCTCGGTGAGAAGTTGGCCCGGCATCAGGTGAACTGTTGGCTGGTCAACACCGGCTGGACCGGCGGAGGTGCGGGCGTAGGGCAACGAATGAACCTGGCTCACACTCGTGCCATGGTGCGAGCGGCTTTATCCGGAGCCTTGGAGCGGACGGCGACGGTAACGGATCCGATCTTCGGCTTGTCTATCCCTAAGTCCTGCCCGGACGTGCCTTCGGAGGTCCTGTCTCCGCGCGGGACGTGGAGCAACCCGGCGGCCTATGACGAAAGGGCCCAGCACCTCGCCGCACTGTTCAACGAGAACTTCGCCCGCCTGGCGAATGCCGACCCGGCCGTCGGCGCTGCGGGGCCGCAGCACCCTGCGCCTGTTCTGAACCGCTGAAGCCTTGTGCCTTGCGACTTAAGGCTGCACAACGACGCGCCGGCAGATGGACTTGAGTTCGTCGAGAGCTTCGGCGCACTCCTCAAGGGCGCGGTTCTTGGCGTGTTGCTCGAGCTGGGCGGCATGCTCGGTGAGGATGGGGTACCCGTAACCGCCGCCGCAACCCTTGAGCTGATGAGCGGCCACGCGGAGCGCCTCGAAGTCCGCGGCGCGAACGGCGTCATCCATCCGTGCAACGCGGTCCGAAAGTCCGCTAACGAATTGTGCCACGATATCCTCGAAGGACGAATCCTCGCGGAGAAGATCCGAGCCGATCGCACCCTGGGGACTGTCTGGACTGGGGGCCATAACGCTCCAAATGATCAACACTGCCCATCGGGACAGCGGCCTTTCATCGTCCGCGCGGGCGGCGGAGTTGTGTTTGGGCGGGCAGTTGGCCTAAGGGACTTCCCTAGGCCTCTAAAGAATGGTTTTATCCGCCGATTTGGAACATCGCCCGGCGTTCCGTGGACACCCCTTGTTCCAGGCGATGTCCGGTGGGTTTCTGAGCCACGGCCGCAAGCAGGATCCGGGCGACGGCGGCTTCCCCACCGCCGTTGCGCAGGGCGGCCTTGACGTCCAGCTCGTCGTCGTTGAGCAGGCAGAGGTGGAACTTCCCATCCGACGTCAGACGCATGCGGTTGCAGTCCCCGCAGTACGGCTCGCTGACCGGAGAAATGAACCCCACCACGCCCTCGGCGTTTTCGAAGCGGAAGTTACGGGCCTCATCCGAGCGACTCACTTGTGGCATCTCGACGAGCGGGCCGAGGGCCTCCTCGATGCGCTGCCGGGTCTCGGGATTGGGGACGTACTGGCTCAAGGACAGCCGGGCGCACTCTCCGCCGCCTAAGGGCATGAGCTCGATGAAGCGAACGTGCCAGGGGCGCTCGATGGTCAGCCGGGCCATATCGACCACGTCATGCTCGTTGAAGTCCCGCACCACCACGGCGTTGATCTTGATGGGCGAAAACCCCGCGGCCTGGGCGGCCTCGATACCCGCCCAGATCTGCGGAAAACTGCCGAAACGCATCACCCGCTTGAGCCGCTCGGGATTCAGTGAGTCCACGTGGATGTTGATCCGTGACAGACCGGCCTGTCGCAGCGGCTCGGCCAGCTCCGGCAGCAGGATGCCGTTGGTGGTGATGCCCAGGTCGTCCACGCCTGGGACGCGGTGCATGCGCTCCACGATCTCCAGCAAATCGGCGCGGAGGGTGGGCTCCCCGCCGGTCAGCCGGAACTTGCGGAACCCCACGGAGACGGCGGCACGCACGACCTTTTCCAGCTCCGCGGCGGTCAGCAACTCCTCCGTAGGCGTGAACCGCAGCCCCCGCAAGGGCATGCAGTAGACGCAGCGCAGATTGCAGTGGTCAATGACCGAAAGGCGAAGGTAGTTGATGTCGCGTCCGAAACGGTCCGTAGGCATTGGCCATCCGCTGTCTGAAACCGACGAGGGTACTATAGCATGCCCATTTTTTCCAGGCGATAGCGGAGGTCATCGGGCCCGATGGTGTCACCCTTGAGCAGGCCGCCCGCTCAATCACGTTGCGCGGCTCGCGCACGTTGCCCGGCCAGGAATAGCGGCGAAGCTTGTCGTACGCCTGCTCGTCGATCCGCGTTAGGTTGTCCTTGCGTGCGTAGCTATGGCGAGGGGCATCAAGACCCGAACCGCGACTCGGGCCTGGGCGAGCGATTACGACGCGCGAGGATGCAAGCGCCAGCTAGAACAGTTATTGCAGCCAGAAAGCACAACCCCGTCTCGCTCAGAGTCGGGATCGTAAGTTCTCGCGCGCGGACCGCGTTGAGCATGATCTCGTCCTCATTGTTGTCGATATACTGCGTCAAGAACACGGAAACGCCGCCTTCCCACACGTTGCGAAGAATCCCGCCTGGTTCGGGGTCATCGAAATCCGTATAGGTGGCGAGGACCTTGGCAGACGGCGAGACGCCGCGCAGCGCCCCGCAGGATCCGGCGCTGCAATCGCCAAGCCATGTACCGGGTGGCAGGTCGCCGAGAATCGGATCGCTTGCTACACTGTACAAGAAATTCGCACCATTAATGTACTCCGTCGCTCCGATCCAAGCTTGGACGGTCGTATTCGATTCGATTCCCAGGGCTAGCGCAGCGTCATGATAGATGATCACCGTCTTCCCCGCGCGCATGAAATCCGCAAGGGTCCCCCCGGGATCCGACCAAACCGCGGACAGGTCGACGGCGACATCGAACGGGTCAAGCGGAGCTGTCGGGCCCGTCTTGGGAAAGAGGGTACACGAGTGACCGTTGGCAACGAGCAGTTGGCACAACCGCTGCCCGTCGGTCAGGGGGTCGGTCGCTTCCCTGTCAATGACGGCCACGTTCTTTCCGCCGGCCCATGCCACGTTGGAGCAGATCAGCGAGAGACCGAGTGTCAATGTAGATAGCTTCTTCGGGACATGTCTCATCCTCCACTCTCCGCGGGCTTGGTAGCACGAATCATACCCGATTTGCGCGTAACCGGCGCTGTCGACTAAGAATGAGCGCCCCGGCCAGGGCGGTCATCGTGGCAAGGAACAAAAGTCCCTTCTCGCCCAGGGCCGGGATCGTCAGTGTGCGCGCATTCACCGCATTTAGAATAATCTCCTCGTGCAGAGGAAAACCCACGTTAATGAACCTAGTCATGTAAACTGATACCCCTCCCTCCCACACGTTGCGGTGGATGCCGATCGGCTGGCCGGACTGGTATGCATACGTCGCGAGAATCTTCGCCCCGGGGTGCCCCGAAGTGTCCAGTAGTGCACCGCAGAAGGAAGCCCCGCAATCGGTGATGACCGTTCCAGGCGGTATGTCTCCGAGAATCGGGTCGGTGGTAACACTGACTAGGTAGCAGTACAGCGCAAAGTTGCTATCCAAACACGAGCGGATTCGATGGAGGTCGATGCCGCGTCGTGACAGTTCTTTGATCGTGGCCCGCGTGTGGCT
>SBAX01000067.1 GCA_005240095.1 Phycisphaera mikurensis | reverse complement strand
GGTGTCGGGGTCGGGGCCGTAGGGACGGAGCCGCAACAATGCGCGCACCTCGGGCTGGGCAGCCCAGTGCAGCCCGGCGATCATCTTGATCGTCGTCGTCTTCCCCGCCCCATTTGGGCCTAAGAATGCAAACAACTCCCCGCGAGGAATCTCCAGCGCCAGACCCTTGACCGCCACTTGCTTGCCGTAGCTCTTCCGCACCCCCTGCAAACTGATGGCCGCACCCGTTGAATCATGACTCATCGCCGCCGGCCTCGCTTTTCGCCCAGCACGATCTGACGGACGCGCATCCGCTCCTTCTCATCAAACTCCGCCCGGCGTTCGATGCGGAACCTGCCCAGCCCCGCGATCGTCACCTCCTGCCGCAGCACCAGCCCTCCAGCGCCGACCCATGCCTTTACGCTGGGCGACTCCACCACCAGGCAGTTGTGCTCCCCGTCGGCCGTGGGGATGCGCTCCTCGCCGGTGACCTCCACCAGCACGGGCAGGAACTGCTGCCCCACACCGGTCAACAGCGCCACCGGATTGACCACCTGCATGCGCCACCGCGTGCCCACCTGCAGGTCGCTCATATCCGAGAACGGCAGAAAGGCGCCCGAAAAAAGTCCGCCTTGGGTCAGAGGCAGTTTGAAGGTCTTATCGATCGGTCCGCTTTCCAGGCGGAAGGAAAAGTCCGCCGGAAAGCGCTCCCCGTGCAGGTTCACGTCGGCCGCGGCCGTCTCCAGGCGGATGGTAAACTCATCCAGCGCCCCATCCGCAGTAAACGCCGAGTTGGCTGCCACCCGCAGAGGGGCGATGTCCAGCGGCAGGCGCTCGATCCAGATCAGGTCCTCGCGCTGCGCGGACTGCACGTCCACGAAGTATCGCGTCCACACCGACCCTACGGGCCCGAACTCGTCGGAAATCGTGTACTGCGACTCATCGCCGTGCTCGAGCCACGCCGCCGACGCCGTCACCGCCGGCGGGTCCATCGCCGTCCAGCCCGGCGTGATGTCGTGGGCGATCAGCCACGCCATCGCCGCCATCCAAGCGGGTAGGATCATGATGCCCGTGGTACGCGTGAACAAAATCCACCACCCCGGAGTGAAGGTCGATAAAAAAGCCGTGCAACGCTTTCGGCCAAGGCTGATCGATTGTAGGTTGAGCGCAATTGGGGGGTCAAACGAAGCGCGAGCCGGAGCGAACCGTTGGGCTAAGCCCGCCTTTCCCCCTCTCCCCGCGGGAGAGGGCGGGGGTGAGGGCATGGGCCTCCTACGTCGCTTCGTCGCTACGTCGCTCGTCTTCAAGCCACCTGTCTCCCAAGTGCCGATCGCATAGACTAGCAGCGTGCAGTCTGAAACTGTAAAGAACGTTCGCCTCTGGTTGCGCCGGGGCATTCGCGCTTCGCTGGTCCTCAGCCCGATCATGGCGATTGCGCTCTGGCTGGCCTTTCAGCACAAACCCTCGTGGTATCGCCCCGTCCACCTGGATAGCGAAGGCCTGCAGCGCGCCCGCCGCGAATCCGTCGCCGCCGCCGACGACTTCGGCGATCGCCTCGTCCTGGGCGAGCCCTTCGAAGTGACCCTCACGCAGCAATCGATCAACGAATGGCTCTTCGCCCTGCCGGAAACCTGGCCGCAGGCCAAAGACGCCCTGCCCCCCGAGCTTCGCGAGCCTTTCATCCAGTTCGTCCCCGGGGCCGTGCGCTTCGCCGCCCACGTGGAGAACGCCGTCGGCCAGGCCATCCTCAGCATCGACCTGGGCGCCGCCGTGTCAGGCGATGGCACCTCGCTCACCGTCGCCGCTTCCGCCATCCGCGGCGGCTCGCTGCGCGTTCCCGGCTTTCTCATCCAGCGCATGGTGTCCATGATCAAACCGCCTTCCGCAGACCAGGATGCGATCACCATCGATCAACTGCTCTCCGGCCTGTCCACCCGCAACCGCCTCACCTGGCCCAACGGCCAGCGCCCCTTCCGCATCCGCGCCATCACCATCGGCCACGGAACCCTCCGCCTCGCCATCGAACCCTTGTAGCGTCGCCCTGATCAGTGCCGCGACCGTCAGGGAGCGGGTAACGTGTGCCACGCTGTGTCAGCAGCGCGCGTCGGGGGGGCGATCCGCCTTAGGGACCGCCGAGCCGCGCGCCGCTTTCCCCTCTCCCCTTGGGAGAGGGGCCAGGGGTAGGGGTCAAGCGGGACGGCGTGGCACCGGCTCGTGCGAGAATGCGCGCCCCAAACGGGTGGTGGGCCGTCCGGTCCCGGAGGGACCACGCGAGCATAGCCCGGCATTTCAATGCCGGGTCAAGTCGTCCAAGCGAAGAAAGCGCCGTCGGCACGGCTGAAAGGCGTACCTGGCGATCCATGCCACCATTTGAGGCTCGCGAGTCAATTCGCGTTCGAGAAGTTCGAGAACACCAGGTTGGCCAGCGTCGTGCCTTGCAGCATCGCGACCAGAGTCAGCTCACCAGCCGCCACACCCGTATCCGCACCGGCATCGCCGTAGTACACGCCGGTGTTGCCGGCGGCGTCGGCGATCAGGAACAGATGCTCGTTGCCGTTGGCCTGGACCGTGATCGTACCGCCAATCGCCGTCAGCAGGTTCGTGCCATTGAGCGAGTTGGCCTCGGTCAGGTTGGCGATCGCGCCGGCTGTGATGCGGACGATCTCAGAGGCCGCCGCGACCGTCAGGTTGCCCGCGCTGCCGTGGGCCTGGATGGACGAGGCCGTGGCAAAGTTGTCCGTGCCATCAAGCACGCTCAGCCCGTCGCCGTCGATGTTGACCACGTCCCCGCCCGAGCCGACGGTGAAGCCGGAGACCAGTTTGCGGTCGGCGCCGTTGCCCGTGGCGTTCAGGATGCGGATGGTGTCGATGCCCGAGCCGCAGGTGACGGAGTCAACGCCCGCCCGACCTTCGAAGACATTGGCGCCGGCGCCTCCGTTGAGCGAGTCCCCGGCTGGCGAGCCAAAAAGCGTGTCGTTGCCCGACCCGCTGCTGATCACGATGGCGTTCGCCGAGGCGGTCGACATCACCAGGTTGCCGCTAAAGGTGATCGCCGTGAGTGCACCCGCGGTCACCGCGCCCACGATGGTCAGGTTCGTGGCACCCGTCAGGTTGATGGTGCCGGTGCCGAAAGTTGGGGTCACAGTCAGCGCGCCACCGATGCTGTTCAAACCGCCATCAGCTGCATTGCCGTCACCACGAGCGTTGGACGACATGTTCAATGTCTCGATACCCATGAAGATGTAGGCGCTGTTGGTGTCCGAGTCGTTGATGTGGAAGGTCAATGAATCGACTGTGCTCAAGCCTGGGAGGTTCACCGTGCCGTTGGCCGTGCTGTCGTTCGAGGCCGCCCGAGCGCCGAGGTTGACCGTGCTCCCGGTGGCGCGGAGCGTCAGGGTCACAGCGCCGGTGAAGCCGGCCTGCAGGCTGACCGTGGACAGCGCGGTCGTCGTGCAGGCGGAAGTCGTGCAACCGAACCGCGACGCGGTCACGTTGGCGGCAAGGCCGTCGGAGACCGTCAGGGCTTCGAAACCGGTCACGTTGGTTTGGTTGGACGCCGCAGCGGCCGTCGCCGAGGTCAGACCGAGGGTGTCCGTGCCGCCGCCGCCGTTAATCGTGTCGGTGGTGGTGTAGTTCGCCCCGATCGTGAAGGTGTCGTTGCCGCTGCCGCCGGTGAGGGTAACGTTCCCGACGTTGCCGGAAACATCTATGGCCACCCCGCCCGTATCGGTGCTGGCGTTGAGGGTGTGGATCGTCATCGGCAAAGCATTGCCAATCGTCAGCGCGGTATCGCCCGCCACCGTGAGAGTATTCAGGGTCGTGCCCGTGACCTGATTGATCCGATTGAGCCTGTTGGCAGCACCCGTGGAGACGACGCTCATCGTCTCGATGCCATTGGTCGTCGCCGTCGTGATCGTGAGCGTACCGCCTGCTACGTTCGACAACGTGAGGTTCATGTCGTCGCTCGTACCGCTCGTTGCCGAGGCCACGTATCCCAGGCTGAGACCGGCAGAGTTATTGGTGATCGCTGCATCTACAACCGTGGAGAGGCTGTTGAAGCTGAGGGCGTTGGAGTTCGTGCTGTGCAGCGTATTAATGCTCGTCAGCCCCGAGATGTTCGCGGCATGGATGGTTGTCGCTGCCGTGCCGAAGTCAAAGATCATCATCGTCTCGATGCTCGTCAATGTAGGCTGGACGTTGGTTGCAGCCGTGAAGTTGAGCGTAGCCGGGCTCAGAACATCGTCCCCCTCGCCCCCATTCGCGCTATCGCCGGTCTGTAGTGAAGGCACGTTCCTGCCGGTTGGAAAGTGGAATATCAACGGAGCTTGGAAGGTATCGTTCCCGCACGTGCCGAAGAGATTGTCCACGCCCAACGTGAAATCAAGCGCCAGATCACTGCAGATGTCCAGGTCTTCATCACAAAGCTCGCAACCGCAGGGGTTTCCGGTGGAGATGCAGAAGCCATCGACGCAATTCTCCACGCCGGTGCAGAATAGCTCGTCGTCGCAGTCTTCGTTCGTCACGCACTCCACATCGGGCACGCATTCTCCTGTGCTCAAATCACAGTGCTGACCGACCGGGCATTCCACCGGTGCGGGTTCACACTCGTTGTCCACGCACGCATCCACCGTGCACGGATCGCCATCGTCGCAGTCCGCATCCACCTCACAGAGCGTGCCGGCCCACGCCGCCGTGAACACCGCAAGGTCGTCCATGTCCACATCGTCATCGACATCCGAATCGAACACATCGCACGCCGCAGGGATAGGAATCTCCGGCCCCGAGAAAGTCTGGCAAACCTGAAAGGCGTAGTAGTCGTGCAGGTCGATGTCTCCGTCGCCGTCAAAGTCTCCGGGCGGAACCCCGGCCGCAGCATATCGCCCCGAACGCACCACGTCCCCGTCTCGAACCTCAAACAGGACCTCGTTCTCGAACGTAGACGGCTGCCCCAGCACCCACGATCGCGCAGCCTCAAGAACCTCATCTACCGCGGCCTGCGGTTCCTGAGCATCCGCAGAAACGACCCACGGCAAAAGGAAGATCAGTTTCCCCGCGACATGAAAGGGACGCATACTCGCCTCCAGATCGATGGAGACAAACGGCTTCTTGGACACAATCGACAGGTGCTACAAACGCCACTATCGCGATTTGCCCCGCCCCAGTCAAGACGATCGTGGTGCGGTCCCAGGCCAAAAGAATCCTGTGCCAAGAATCCTGTGCGCCGAGATTTCTGTGCCGAGAATCCCCTCTCGGCACGACCCGGGCGAGATTCCCATCCCGCGTGCGCCGTCTCCCTTTCTGAAGTCGGTTTTTCGACGTTTTGACGTTTGTTTCTGCGTTTCTGCGTTTCGTCTTACGGCCTGCACCGTCCGCAGGCGTCGCGGCAGAAGCCCGGGCCGCACGTGCCGCCGGCGCAGTGGGAGTTGTTGCCGCAGGGCAGGCCGTCCCACGTCCCGCCGATGCACGTCTTCGTGCACGTTCCCCCGCGGCAACTGGCCGCACTCGTGCACGCCGCCGCATTGCACACCACCGTGGACGGACACACGCACGGTCCGCTGAAGGGATATGGAAATCCCTTGAACGCATCGATGCACGCCACAATGTCCAGCGAATCGACGCTGTTGTTGGGCTCCGGCGTATTCGGCTGAAGCTGGGCGGCCGTCTTCGACGGCGCACCCGGAAGACTCTTGAACTTGTTCACCAGCGACACCACGTCGATGCCGTCCGGCTGATTGATCGTCCCCGGCGGAGTAAACGGCGGGGCCACGTCCCCATAGCGCCCCGTGGTCACCCGCAGCGGCCCGGACACGTCCGTGCACGCGTCTTCACTGCCCAGGCAGCTCAGGTCCACGTTGTACACGTCATACGTGGAACTGGGCATGATCTCCGCTCCGATCACATAGAACGTCCCCTCCACGCTCCAGTCATAGTAGTACGGTGTGCACTGCAGCCGCGCCGCCCGGAACGTGGCGCTCTGACTGCTGGGCCCTTCGAAGTATGTTTTCAGCGGACCCACCCACCGCGCGCACCCCAGTGGATCAGTGCACGTCGGTCCCGATTCATATGCCGAGAAGTCCGGCGGAGGAAACTGCGGGAAGTTCGGCGGCTGAGGGTTCTGCAATTCCACAATTTGCACCCGCAGCGCCGTCTCGTGCTCCGTGGCGCTATTAGTGGGGAAAGGCGGCGGCACCCGCAGCGAAAACGCCCGATTCTCCAGGATCGTCACCGGGTCGGGGATGGGATTAGGCGGCGGGCACGGCGACTGAATCTCCAAGGTGTACGATCCGCGGTCGCCCGACGACCACGCCGAAAACTGCACGAAGTACTCCTGCCCTGGCGTCAGCCCCGTGATGCACTGATCCCCGAGGTTCGCGCTGTTTACACACCGCCCGTCGTCCTCACTGCAGATCATGGCGCTGGTCGCCCCGCAGGAATCGTACACTGCAAAGGTGGAGTCCTGACCCTTGCTCTGGCAGGTGTTGATCCGCACCGAATCCCCCTCGGCCACAAAACGGAACCACAGCGTCCCGTCATGGAAATCGCCCGATCCGCAGTCGTACAGCGGATTTGGTGGATTGGTCAGATGGGAATTGTCCAGTTCGATGATCCCATCGGCCGCAATCGCCTCTGCCATACTGCACCGCGTGTTCGCCGGCGGGCACTGCACCGCGGCACAGGCTCTGTTGGCGAACCATCGGCCGCCCGGCTCTGCCCCGCCCACAAACTGACATCCCAGCGCCGTGAGATCATCCGCACATTCCCCCGCCACACAGCACGCTCCGCGAACCGCCGCGTCGGCCAGCAGCAGCGCCTCATGCGCATTCACAAATCCCCATCCGTAGTCACTGTCAAACCCCGGCGCTCCCAGATCAGCGGAGCTGTCCTGCATGATCTGCTCCACGACCTGCGATTTCAGTCCTGGATTGATGGAAAGGACCAGCGCCGCCACCCCGGCCGCGAACGGCGACGCGAACGTCGTCCCCGAACCGATCAGGTAGTCGCCCGCCACATACCCCGCAATGCCCGTGCGATCCGTGCTAACGATCTCGTCACCGGGCGCGCAGAAGTCCAGCCCCGGCCCGAAGTTGCTGTATGGCGCCCGCGTCCCGTCGGACATCATCGCGGCCAGCGCGTTCACCGACGCCAGAATCGCCGGAAAGGTCACTTGGGGGAGCGAGTCGTTGTGCGCGCTGGCAAAGTGGATCATCCCGCCCTGTCGCGTCTGAGCGTACTTCTGCGCTATGGCGCTCGACGAAAAGTCATAGGCGTTGCTGTTGTTGGTGATTCGCGCCCCGATAGACTCCGCCCACGCCAGCGAATCCACCGTCCACGCCGTCTCCGACACCCAGTGCCCTTCCT
>SBAX01000111.1 GCA_005240095.1 Phycisphaera mikurensis | reverse complement strand
CCGGTGTCCGCAGTGCCGATGCTCAAGCCGGCCGTGCCCCCGGCGCTCACGTAAGCCTTGGCGTTGACGGCCGGCGTTTCATCGTCGCCGTCGGTCAGGCCGCCATCGTCACCGCCGGGTGTCACCGAGCTGGCACCGCAGCCGGCCAGAGCCGCCGCCAGAGCCATCACCATCAGCCGTCGCGCCCACGTGGGCACGCCCGATACGTCCGCTGCCAGGTTCCTCATGTGCTCATTCTCCATGGACTGTTGAGAAACGAATCTGTACGGGGCAAGACGCGTCTTGGCGCCCGTTTCGATGTCCGTCGAATCCCGCTGGACGATCGCCTATCGGCAAGTGGACGAAACGGGTGTAAGCTGTGCCTTGACGTTTTGGCCCGCTCAAGGAGTTTTCCCTATGACCGCGAATGAACCTCTCGCAATGTCGGCGGCTATTCTCGGACTGCTCGGCAGCGTGGCGGCCGCGACGGCAGCGGCGCAGGAGCCGGGCCGTGCAACACCGGAACTCACGTCTCTGCTTGGTAAGCCGCTGTATGCCGCGCCGGTCGGCGATCGCGCTCCACTCGAGGCCGCCCTCTCTAAAGCGCAGGCGGAGCTGGCGGCGGACCCCCAGAACCCGGAGAAAGTCGTCTGGGTCGGCCGACGGCTGGGATATCTGTGGCGGATTCACGACGCGGTCGAGGTTTTTTCTGAGGGTATCGCCGCTCATCCGCAGTACGCTCCGCTCTATCGCCATCGTGGGCACCGCTACATCACCCTGCGGCAATTCGACCGCGCGATTGTGGACCTTGAGCGCGCTGCGAAACTCATCGAGGGCAAGCCGGACGTCGTGGAAGAGGACGGGCAACCCAACGCCCAGAACATCCCCCTGACCTCCCTGGGCTTCAACGTCTGGTACCACCTGGCGCTGGCGCGATACCTGCAAGGCGACTTCGAGGGCGCGCGGCGGGACTTCACCAAGACCCTCGACTACTGCCGCGGCTACGACGACAACGTCGTCGCGGTGACCGACTGGCTGTACATGAGTCTGCGGCGACTGGGCCGCGAAGAGGAGGCGGCGAAACTGCTGGCGCCCATCCGTGAAGACATGAACATCATCGAAAACCGGGCCTATCACCGGCGATTGCTGCTCTACAAGGGTGTACTGAAGCCGGAAGAAGTTCTAAACACGCAAAGCGCCTCGGAGTTAGACGTGGCCACCTACGGCTACGGCGTGGGGAACTGGTATCTGTACAACGGCGACCGGGCCAAGGCGCGGGAACACTTCGAGCGGGTGATCGCCGGTCCCTACTGGCCTGCGTTTGGCTTCATCGCCGCGGAAGTCGAATTGAAGCGCGAGGAGCGAAATCGCTAGCCGGCGAACAGGCGCTTCGAGAACCGCGCCTACCGAGGGGCGCGATGGGGGTAGCTTACTTTCCCCACGCGCTTACCCTGAGCGACAGCCCGGATAGCGCTGAGGATGCGATCAAGCCCGGCATCCTTCATGACGAAGCCCCACGCCCCGCGCTTCAGGGCCTCATCCACCAGATGCGGGTCGCTTCGCCCGCTGAACACGATGACGCGGGACGTCGGGCAACGGTCGGTCAGGTCGCGGAGGGCATCCAGGGCATCGCGACCGGGCATGCTGAGGTCCAGCAGGATGACATTAGGCTTGAGTCTTTCCACTTTCTCGACGAGCTCGTCGGCGCGGTCCAGTGCCCCCAGGCTCACCAGGTCGGGCTCCTCGCGCACCACGCGATCGATCAGGGTGGTCATCTGCGGGCTGTCGTCCACGCATAGAACGTTGATTCTCTTCTCGGGCATGGTGGGATCCTCGGGCAGTCTGCCTGCGCTTCGCGAACTTATCGGTTCTCTCGGAGCGCTGCATGACTAGCCTCAGGCAATCCCCAAGTCCGTTATGCCGTAGGCGGCGCGAGGGGCCAGGTCACGGGAGGGAGGCGGCGGCTTTGACACCGACGGAGATTCGTGGAGCCGGCTGGAGTTCGCTGTTTATTCAGCCTGTGGCATAATGCAGCGACGAATAGAGGATTCAACCTATGGCCCGATCCGTCAGGAAGCTTCGCACTCGCTCTGTACCGAAGGTTCGGAAGCTGCGAAAACCGCCGACCCCGCAGAAGTGCGGCCTGCCGCCCCTGCCGGTGGCAGCACTGCGATGGCGGTGCGATCCCGCGCAGCTTCCCTTCGAGAGAACGGACAGTGTGGAGCCGATCACCGGCGTGATCGGGCAGGACTCGGCCGTGGACGCCCTGCGCTTCGGGCTGGAGACCAGCGCCCCAGGTCAGAACATCTTCGTTCGCGGCATCGCCGGGACGGGCCGGATGACCCTCCTGCGGCGAATGCTAGATCCGCCTGGCCTGCCCCGCGGCGCGCGATCGGTGCTACGTTCACAACTTCGCCCAGCCCGATCGACCGAAACTGCTGACCCTGCCACGCGGTCGAGGCAAGGCGTTTCAGCAGCGGATCGACGAGCTCGCCGAGTTCCTGCGCGAGGACCTCAAGAAGGCCCTGGGCGAACCGCCGCTTCTCGCGCCGCGAACGCTGCTGGAGCGCGATACCCAGCAGCGTATCGAACAAAGCATCGAGCCGTTCGAGAAGGCGCTTCAGGAGGCGGGGCTGGCCCTGGTGAGCTTCCAGGCCGGACCGGTCGTGCAGTCCGCGCTCGTTCCGCGCCTCGAAGGTCGGGCCGTTCCGCCCGAGGAATACGAGCAGATGCGGGCCGCCGGGCAGGTGAGTGACGAACAACACGCCGCGTTCCGCAAGGCCCAGGAAGAGTTTCAACCACGATTCGAGTCCATCACCTCGCAGATCACGGAGATCCGCAGAAGCCATCGCGATGCCCTGCTTGACCTCTGGAAGGAGCAGGTCCGGTCCATCCTTCAGCCTCTGACTGCGGACATCGCCAGAGAATTCCCCGACCCTCAGGTGACCGCGTGGTTGAATGACGTTAATGAAGATGTGGCCACGCGCCGCCGCCGGGCGATCGAAAAGGAATCCGACTTCACTCGCATCTATCGGGTCAACGCGATCCTCACGCATGACGACCACGCGCCCTGCCCGATCGTGGTGGAGAACACCCCCACGATGAGCAATCTGCTGGGCACCATCGATCACACCTTCGCCCGCGGAGAGATGCTGCACTCGGACCACCTGATGATCCGCGCCGGCTCCCTGCTCCGTGCCGACGGCGGGTATCTGATCCTCGAAGCGCGGGATGTGCTCCGCGAACCGGGCGCATGGCATGTTCTCGTGCGAACCCTGCGCACCGGCCGGCTGGAGATCGCTCCGCCGGAAACGGTGTTTCCGCTGGCGATCCCGTCGCTGAAACCCGAACCGATCGATGTCAATGTGAAGGTCGTGCTCCTTGGCGAGTCGGAAACATACTACCTTCTCGATGAGTTCGATCCGGATTTCCCGGACCTCTTCAAGGTGCTCGCCGATTTCGCTCGCTCCGTGCCGCACGATGAAGTGGGGATCCTGCAGTATGCGGGCGTCCTGGCGCGGATCGCCAAGGAAGAGGGGCTGCCTCCCTTCGATCGCAAGGCCGTTGCCGCCCTTGTCGAGCATGGGGCGCGCATCGCGGCCGACAAAGGGAAGCTCACTACACGCTTTGGAAGACTCGCGGACATTGCCCGGGAAGCGGCCTTCATCTGCGACAAACGCGGCGAAAGGGTCGTCTCCGGGGACGACGTCCGCCAGGCCGTCCGTCGCAGCAAGCATCGCGCCGATCTCCCCTCACGCCGCTTCCGCGAAATGCTCGTCGAGGGCACCATCCGCGTGCAGACCACAGGACGTGAGGTTGGCCAGATCAACGGGCTGGCGGTTCTGCACGCCGGACCGCTCACCTATGGCTTTCCGGCGCGGATTACCGCGACGATCGGCCCGGGCAGCGCCGGTGTGATCAACATCGAGCGTGAAGCCGCTCTCAGCGGTGCCATCCATACCAAGGGCTTCTACATTCTCGGGGGACTCCTGCGACACCTGCTCCGCACGGATCATCCCCTGGCCTTCGATGCCTCGGTCGCCTTCGAGCAGAGCTACGGCGGAATCGACGGCGACTCGGCTTCGGCCGCCGAAATCTGCTGCCTGCTCAGCGCCCTCACCGAGGTCCCGCTGCGTCAGGACCTGGCCATGACCGGGGCCATCGACCAGGTCGGCAACGTCCTCGCCATCGGCGCAGTCAACGAGAAGATCGAAGGGTTCTTCGATACCTGCCGCGACCTGGGTCTCACGGGCAAGCAGGGAGTGATCATTCCCGGCGCGAACGCGGGCGACCTCATGCTGCGAGAAGACGTCGTCGAGGCATGTGCTGCGGACCAGTTCCACATCCATGCCGTGGACACCGTCCAGGACGCCCTCGAATGCCTTACCGAGATGCCTGCCGGTGTGCGTGACGCCGCTGGCTGGTACCCACAGGGAACTCTGCTGGGCCTCGCCGTACTTCGCGCCTGGGAATACTGGCTCAAGGCCTCACTGGTCGCCGAGCGCCCCCGAGCCGTGACCGACAATGTGCCTCCCCGCCGCGCCGCGGCCTCCAAGAAAACCCGCAGCCGAAAACCCGCCGCGAGATAACCTATAGTCAGGTAACCGATGCTCCGCCTGGTTTATCTCTACAAGAACCTCACCCGCAACGTCCTTCGGACGCTGCTGACTTGCGCGGCCGTCGCCCTGCCCATCGTCATCTACGTGCTTTCCGCGGCAGTCATCAACGGCATCGATGAGTTCCTGGACAACTCCGCCAAGCAGCTCCGCCTGGTGGTGACACACCGCGCTTCGGTGATCAGCCCGTTGCCGGCGGGTTATCGAGCCAAGATCGAGTCCCTCGATCCCACGGGCAAGCGTATTCTGTCCGTCTGCGGGATGCGCTGGGTAGGCGGTCGGCGGGAGAACGACTCGCGGATCCTTTCGACCATGGCCGCCCAACCCGACACCTTCCCCTACACCTTCGCCGACTATCAACTGACCGAGGAGGAGGTCGCCGCATGGAACCGCGACCGGCAGGCGATCATCGTGGGCAGGGCCACGGCCGGGCAGTTCGGCTGGAACGTGGGCGATCGGATTACCATGATCCCTTCCGTCCCCCCGTACACACCCGTCGAGTTCCGGGTGGTATCCACCGCCCCGCTCGCGCCCGACCCAATCACCAACTTCTGCCGCCTGGACTACTTCGAGGAGGTCGTTCGATCGGTCATCCCGCCCGAAGGGTGGAAGACGGACGAGTGGGTCAGCTTCATCTTCGTGAAGTGCGCTTCCAAGGAGGATCTGGACTACTTCCGGCAGGCGATTGATGCGCTCTTTGCGCGGACGCCCGACGAAACCAAGACTCAAGACGAGAAAGCATTCGTCACCGAGTACGTCAATCAGCAGTTCAATCTCCCCCGGAACTTGACCATCCTGGCCGCAGTCACGGTCTTCGTGGCGATCATGGCCGCCGCGAATACCATGAGCATGAATCTTCGCGATCGGCTCAATGAGCTGGCCACGCTAAAATCCCTGGGGTTCAGCGGCCGCACCCTCTTCGCGCTCGTTCAAACTGAGGGGCTGATCCTCTGTGGTATCGGCGGGCTCTTGGGGGCCCTCACGCCGTATGTGGCCTTCACCCACACGCCGCTGCGGGACTTCCAGGTGCCGCTGATCGTCCATCTGGACGTGCGGCCGATCGTGTGTGCCCAAGCTGTGGGGATTGCCTTGCTCATCGGAGTGGTTGCCGCGGTGTGGCCGTCGTGGTCCGCATACCGCCTGCCGGTGGTCAGCGCCCTGCGAAATCTGGAATAGCACGACATGACCCTGCCTCTCTATTACAACTGGCGAAATCTCCTCCGCCGGCGGACCAGTTCGGTGCTGACTTTCGTGGTCGTGGCCGTACTCGTCTTCATCCTGGCCGTCCTGCTTTCCTTCACTGCGGGCATTCGCGCTTCGCTGGCAGCCAGCGGGTCATCGCGCAACGTCATCGTCCTCGCCCAGGGGGCTACGTCAGAGAGTACGAGCGTGGTCCTGCCGCAGGAGGCTTCTCGCGTTGTGCAAGCCCCCGGCATCGCTCGCAGTCCGAGCGGGGAACTGCTGCTGAGCCATGAGCTGTGCGTGCAGACTTCGATCCCCCGCCGCGGGGGCGACGGCGGCTTGGCCAACGTGGCCGTGCGCGGCGTCGATGACATCGCCTTCGAGGTGCATACCGAGGTTCAGATCGTGGAAGGTCGCCGACCGCGACAAGGCGCTATGGAAGTTGTCGTGGGAGACGCCGCCCGCGATCGCTACGCCAACCTGGAACTCGGAAATGAGGTCTCGCTGGGACGACTGGAGAATCGAGCCTACCAGGTCGTGGGCGTCTTCGATGCCCAGGGCGGCGCCCTGGAGAGCGAGATCTGGGCCCCGCGGACGCTGCTGACCGATTCCTACAACCGGCCATTCGTTTCCAGCGTCGTCTTTCGCGTCGAGGACGGCGCCTCTGTTTCGCAGGCGATCGACTACATCCGCGGACCGTCGGTGCAACTGGAGGCCAAGACCGAAACCGCCTACTACGAAGAATTGTCGTCGCGTTCCGCGGAGCTGGTGTGGCTGGTGACCATCCTGGTCTCCATCATGGCCACCGGCGCCGCCTTCGCCGTAGCCAACACCATGTTCGCGGCCGTGGACGGTCGCCGCCGCGAGATCGCCATGCTTCGAACCGTAGGGTTCAGCCGTGCCGCCATCATGTTTTCCTTCGTCATCGAATCGCTGCTCATCTGCACGACGGCGTGCGTTGTGGGCCTTGGCCTGAGCCTGCTGGTCACCGGCACCAGACAGGACTTTCTCTCCGACACGACGTGGACCGTCCTGGCCTACGAGCTGACCATCACACCCCGCATCGTGGCGGCCGCAGTCACGACCACCACGCTCGTGGGTCTGGCCGGAGCCCTGGCCCCAGCGCTACGAGCCGCACGCGTGCAGGTCATCGAAGCCCTGCGGAAAGCGTAAGCGGCGTCGCAAACTACGGTTTTCCTGCTATAATCTGATCCGGTGAATGCTCCGCACGACATCCAGGCGCAACTGCGTTCGCTTTCCATCCCCAAGGAACAGCGACCCCAGCACGGCACGCGACCGCGCGGCCGGACCTGGAAGGGAATCGCACTGCTGGTCATCGTGCTCACCGCTGCAGTCGTGGGCGTCGTCTTTTTGCGCCCGCAACTGAGCGAGAGGCTCGCGTCCGTCGGCGGGAAGGCAGCGCCCAACGGTCCGGTACGCTTGATCGAAGTCGCCGCAGGGCGCGGGCCGGAGTCGCAACCCGTCCTCACGGCTACCGGCAAAATCGTGTCCGATCACCGTGTGGCGGTGTCGACTAAGGTGTCGGGTCAGATCGTGGCGCTTTTCTTCGAGCAGGGCAATCGCGTGGAGCGTGGTCAGGTGCTCGCCCGCGTAGAGGACGTGCTCTATCGCGCCCGCCGTGATGAGGCCGCCGCGCGGCTGGAGCGGGCCAAGGCCAACCTCGAATTCCAGAAGGTCAACTTCGAACGTGTCTCTCGCCTGGCTCAGACGGAGAGTGCGCCCGATATCGAGTTCGCCGACGCCAAGCGGGCGGTGGAGGAAGCCGCCGCCCAGGTCGATGCCGAGCAGGCCACTCTCGACTTTGCCCAGAAAGCTCTCGACGACTGCGAGGTCGTAGCTCCCATCGCCGGCGTGGTCCTCTCCCGCAACGTGGAGGTCGGCGACTTCGTGGCCGCCGAGGGCGGGCGCGGGGCCATGGCTAACGCCCAATTCGCCATCATCGCTGACATGACCAAGCTGCGCGTCGAGGTGGACATCAGCGAGCTGGACATCATCCGCATCCGCAAGGATATGCCCTGCCGGATCACGCCCGACGCCTACAAGGACCGCCGCTATCGCGGCTACGTGTTATGGATCGATCCGGGAGCGAATTACTCCAAGGCTACTGTGCAGGTGAAGGTCCGCATCGAAGACCCGGACGAATCCCTGCGCGTCGAAGGCTCGGCGCAGGTGTCCTTCTATGAACAACTGGACAACGGGCGGCAGGATGCCGCCGCGTCCATCTGGATTCCTGCCTCGGCGTGCCGCATCGATCCGTCAGGGCAGGCTGGAACCGTCTTCGTGTCGTCGGACGGCAGGCTGCACGAAACACCAGTCCGCACCGGTCGTCGCCAAGGCGATCAGATCGAGGTCCTCTCCGGCCTGACAGCGGGCCAATCCATCGTGGCCGAGAACGTCGAGAGCCTGACGGACGGACAGTCCGTGAAGTAAACGATTCCGCAGCGTACCCCGGGAGGGCGAGGCTCCT
>SBAX01000136.1 GCA_005240095.1 Phycisphaera mikurensis | reverse complement strand
GGGGCAAGCGCTGCTCGCTCAAAAACAGTCGGCAGCGGTGCCCTATCCTCAACTGTTGGGTATTCGTCGCGCACGAGCTGCCAGAAGGCCCCAAAGGTCGTGGCGTGGTAAGATTCGACCTCGTCGAACTGTACCCCGCAGACCACCTCAATCACCGGGGGATTGTCAAAGTCGGGCAATTGTCCTTGCGCTCGAAACACCGTCGTATCGACCTCCGTGCCCACCATGCTTTCAGATTCTAGAGGCATCCGGAGCTTTGGCCAAGCGGGGCGATCCTAGGCTTACGTGCCTCGGAGGCGCCTTGCGCCTGCGTTGGTCTCCGATTCGGGCGGCTCCAGCGGCGCGACTGTCGGCCTCAGCCGACGCTGCCGGGGGACGCTGGGGATGGCGAAAGCGTTTTGGGCCGGAGTGGCTCCTGGCATGTTGCCGGGCGTCGCCGCGAACAAGGCGTGCTCCCGCGAAAGTGTTCCTGCAGGCCGACCGGGTCGGCCGAGGCACAGCTCGGCCAAGTCGGGGCCACGTTGGACGGGCTGTACAAACTCGAATCTGCTGTCCTACAATCCTGCGTCAACCACCCCTGACACGGCGGAACGAACGCCCATGACGGTGTGCGCGCAGACCCTGGCTGGCCCAAACGGCTCTCTGTCGTCCCTACCCATGCGCCTTGCCGAGGCTCGGGCCATGCTCCGGCACTGCGAGTTCTGTGAGCTGCGATGCGGGGTCGATCGAACCCAAGGCGAGCCGTGCCCCTGCCATCTCGGTGCGGAGACCTACGAGTACAAGCGCTACGTCAGCCTCAACGAGGAGCCCGAGCTGGTCCCCGCCATGCGAGTGTTCTTCAGTGGCTGCAACTTCCGGTGTACCTTCTGCGACGAGGGCCCGGGCTGCTTTGAGCCGGACCGCGGCGCGCGCATCGAGCCGAGCCAATGGGCCCCCGATCTGCGCGGCGATCTCCCGCGCGATGTGCAATGCATCAGTTTCCTGGGCGGAGAGCCCACTCTCCACGTCCACACGCTCCTGGCCATCGCCGAGGCCCTGAACGGCACGATCCCGTTGGCCGTCAACACCAACCTGTACATGACCCCGGAAGTGCTCGCTTGGCTGGACGACGTGGTGACCTACTATCTGGCCGACTTCAAGTTCGGCAACGACTGCTGCGCCAAGAGGATCGCCGGTGTGCCCCGCTACATGGAGGTCGTCTGTCGAAACCTGCTTTTGCTGGGGCCTTCCCCCGGGCTGATCGTTCGCCATGTGCTGATCCCCGGGCATCTGGATTGCTGCTACCGGCCGATCGTGGACTGGCTGTGCCGGCATCTCCCCGCAGCCCGATTTGAGCTTTACACCAGCTACGTCCCCTGCTGGAAGGCCTCCCGCGATCCCACCACGGCGCGACTGAATACGCCGAGCGAGATCGAGCGGGCCGAGGACTTCCTGGAAGGCACAACCCTGCGATGGCGAACCCATAAACTGGCCTCCTCGGCAGCGCCCAATGTGCTGAAAGCGGTGCCCGTGGAGGTCTCGCTGACCATCGGCGCCGACGGCCGGGTATACTGTCACGACCTGACGCCGGAGCTGGCATCGCTGCTGACCACGGTGACGGCGCCGGCAGTCCCTGGTTCTGCGAGGACCGAATGACAAAGCACGAACTCTCGAAAGCCCCTCCCCTCTCGGCCGGTGCGGAGCTGGAGATTCTGATCCGCGCCCGCTACCCGATCCTCTACGTGGTCACCTGGGAGGAGCGGCGCGTGGAGCAGCAACTTCGCGAGATCGCCCAGCGGCGCAAGAAGCAGCTCATCAGCTGGTCCATCGCGGCCGGCTTCGTCAAGGTCGGGTCGGAGCCGGCAAACACGCGGGCCCAGAAGGTCTCCGACCCGGTCGAGGCCCTTGATGCGGTCATCGAGCAGAAGGAACCCGCGATCTACGTGTTCAAGGACTTCCATCGCCTCATGCGCGAACGGGACTGCAACACGGTCGTGATCCGTAAGCTCCGCGAAGTGGCCCTTGCCCTCAGCGACAGCTACAAAACGCTGGTGATCATGTCCCCCCTGCTGGAAATGGCTCCCGAGTTGGAAAAGGACGTATGCGTGGTCGATTACCCGCTTCCGGGGGCTGCGGACTTCGATGGCCTGCTGACCCGCATCTGCCGCGACGTGGCCGAAAGCGCCAAGGTCACCCTGTCGCTCGACGACAAGGCCCGCGAGCAGCTGATCCAGGCCGCCCTGGGTCTCACCCTCCAGGAGGCAGAGAACGTCTTCGCCAAGACCATCGTCCACGACGGGACCTTGAACGCCGAGGATGTGTCCCTGGTCTTCTCTGAGAAGCAGCAACTCATCCGCAAGAGCGGGCTGCTGGAGTACTACGAGTCGCAGACCGGGATCGAGGACATCGGCGGCCTGGAGATCCTCAAGGACTGGCTGGCCAAGCGTTCTATCGCCTTTACCGAGCGGGCTCGCGAGTTCGGCCTTCCGGCACCCAAGGGCGTGCTGCTGGTTGGCGTTCAGGGTTGCGGGAAGAGCCTGTGTGCCAAGGCGGTGAGCCGCATGTGGCGAATGCCCCTGCTGCGCTTCGACATGGGCCGCATGTTCGCCAGCCTGGTGGGATCGTCGGAGAGCAACATCCGTCGGGCCATCGCCGTAGCCGAAAGCATCGCCCCCGTGGTCCTGTGGGTAGATGAGATCGACAAGGCCTTCAGCGGGTCGCAGGGCTCGGCGAACACCGATGGCGGCACCACCGCTCGGGTTCTGAGCACCTTCCTGACCTGGCTCAGCGAGAAACAGAAACCCGTGTTCGTGCTGGCGACGGCCAACAACATCTCCCAGCTCCCGCCCGAGCTGCTGCGCAAGGGACGGCTGGATGAGATCTTCTTTGTGGACCTGCCCAGCCGCGAAGAACGCCGCCAGGTCCTCGACATCCACCTCCGAAAGCGCCAGCGTGACCCCGCGAGATTCGATCTGCCGGCCCTGGCCGAGGCCACCGACGGCTTCAGCGGTGCGGAAATCGAGGAAGCCGTGATCAGCGCCCTCTACGACGTCTTCTACCTCGACAAGGAGCTGGAGACCGCCGACTTGCTGCGGACCATCAAGGCCGCCGTGCCTCTTTCGCGAACCATGGCCGAGGAAATCTCGTCCCTGCGGGCCTGGGCCGAAGGCCGGGCCCGATTCGCCTCCCGCCGGGATGACGCCGCCGCGGCGCCGACGCGCCGCAAGCTGGAGATTTGACATTCTCTGAAAGGAAGCATCCATGAGTGCCATCATCGTCCTGACTCCCCTGGTGGTTTCCTCCTGGCCGGTGATCGCCGCGGCGGTCATGGGCGCGGCCGCGGGGATGGGCTTCTCCGTCCACGGCCCTGAACTGCACGAAGAGCCGACCCGCCGCAAGAAGGTCACCACGGAGTTCGAGAACAGCGAGGTGGTGGCCGACGCCATGGCCGCCGGCCAGAAGCTGATTCTCACCAAAGGGGACCTGACCGTGGAGGTCTTCCGGGATGAGCGCGGGCGGTGCAGCGTGTGCGTCAGCGGAACGGGGCACTCGGACCGGGAGCTCAAGAAGATCGGGGAGGAGGTGGTGGGCCGAATCACCCAGCAGTTCATCTACAACAAGGTGGTCACCGAACTCAAGCAGCGCAAGGGGCAGGTGCTTGAAGAGGAAGTGCTCGCCGATCAGTCCGTGCGTGTCCGCGTTCGGCTGTAACCACGATCAGCCAGGAGGTTTTCATGGGCAACCCTGAAATCGATATCGTCATCAGCAAGACCGGCAAGGTCACCGTGGAAGTCAAAGGCGCCAAGGGGCCGCGATGCCTGGAGTACGCCGAGCTGATCAAGGAGATCGTGGGCCACGAGGAATCGCGGCAGCTGACCGAGGAGTACTACGCTCCGGATGGGGACGTGCGGATCGACACCAAGGTCCGGGCCAAGAGCGGCTAAGACCGGTGGCCATCGTAAACCACCATGCAATGCGCGAACTGTGGTTTTGAGAACCTGCCTGGGCTGGCGGCCTGTGCGCGGTGCATGAGCACGCTGTGCCTGGACGCCTTCGCCGTGGAACCGCCGCGAGCGGGACGCGGGCGGCTGCGAACCCGGGGAGCGCGGTGGTTTCATCGCTGGGTCGGCGGCATGCCCGACTTTCGGGCGTGGTGGCGGCAGCTGCGGATCGTCATACCCGAGCCGCTCGACTGGCGCGCCTTGGCTTGGTCCTTCATCCCGGGCCTTGGGCACCTCAAGACCCGCCGAACGCTCGGTCAGCTCCTCCTTCCCGCCTGGCTGTTGCTCTTCGCTTGCACGCTGCTCACGCTGGGAAGCACCCTATCCTGGTGGTTCCTGACCGCCATGATTGCCGTCCACGCCCTGGCCGTGACCACCCTCTTCGCATCCAACCTGGCTTATGAGCGCACAGTCGTCCGCGCCGTTTTCGGCTTGCTCCTGTTCTTCTCGTTGCAGTTCCTGGTCTACCAGCCCTCGGTGTGGTTCTGCTCGCGGTTTGTCGTGGCCGTGCCGATTCAGATGGCTCGCGGCGGTGAGGTCGTCCAAGCCGGCGACGGCCTGCTCTGCGAGGGAGCCTGGCTGCGACCGGAGCAGTTCGCCCGCGGCGACATCGTGCTCTATTCCATCGACGACATGTATGCCGACGGGTTCATTATCCGCAGTGGATCAAATGTCGATCGGGTGATAGGTATTCCAGGAGACCACGTCAGGAGAGCGGAGGGGGTCCTGACGGTGAATGGCGAGCCCGTCCCGCCGAAGATGCTACCGATCGGGGACCTGCCCGCCCTGGGCCCGCTGGATTTGCCCTTGGGTCCCGGACAGTATGCCATCTTCACGACGGTCGGTCGCATGACGTTCTTCGGACCGGCGAGACCGCAGCTTCCGCCGTACGTTGCCCGGCACCTGACTGTGGTCAACGATGATCACATCGTCGGTCGTGTGCTCTACCGCATCCGACCGTGGTCCAGGATCGGACGCATCGGCCAGCCGGAGGGATCATGAGCGGACGGTTTGCCAACCTGGAGTTCGACGGCGAAGAGCGGCGTGAGCAGGAGGCCGTTGACGAGCACCTTTCGCAGGAACGCAGCGCCCACGACTTCCTCCGCCGCGCCGAGGAGGAGTATCGTTGGGGGCGGTTCGAGACCGCCCTGCGGCAGTACACCCGGGCCCTGCGCGAGGATCGCACGGTCATCCCGGCCTGGGTGGGACAGGTTCAGATGCTCGTTCAGCTCGGCGAATGCCACGAGGCCCGCGTGTGGAGCGATAAGGCCCTGGAACTCTTCCGCAACAACGGGGAGTTGCTGGCCGCCAAGGCCCAGGCCTGTATTCGATTGGAGGACAAGAGGGCGGGCCTGGCCTGCAGCGACGCTTCCCTGGCCGCCCCGGGATCATCGCCCTGGCGGTGGATCGTCCGCGGCGAGGTGCTGCTCGCCGGCGGCGATAAGCATTTCGAGGACTGCTTCCAGAAGGCCTTCCTGGAGCCCGCGGCCGGCTGGTTGGATCGGGTGATCGTGGCGCGGGTCTACATGTTCTATGAGCGATTCACCAACGCCATGTGTTACCTCAAGGAGGCCATCGAGGCCCAGCCGACCCACGGCTATACCTGGTTCGAACTGGGCAACTGCCAGCGGGCGCTAGCCTTGGAATCGGCCGCGCGAGTGAGTTTCCAGCGCTGTCTGGAACTCCGTCCGGATTATCAGGAGGCCCAGCGAGCCCTGCTGGGCATGGCGGAAGGAACATCGATGACCAGGCTTGTCCGCGGTGTCTTGAGGCGGTGGTGGGGACGATGAACATCCACGGATTACTTCGTACCGGCCGGCGTCACAATGCCAGCGACCTGCACATCGTCGTGGGATTACCGCCCATGTTCCGCGTGGACGGCGAGATCGTCGCCGCCAAGGGGGACATCGTCACGGCCGAGGCGGCCCATGCCCTGGCGTACGAGTGCCTCAACGACGAGCAGAAGCACAGGCTGGAGCAGGACTGGCAGCTGTGTTTCTCGACCACGTTCGGGGAGAAGGACCGGGCTCGGGTCACGATCTACTATCGCAACGGCAGCCCGGAGCTCTCCATCCGCCTTAGCGAGCCCATCATTCGCACCCGCGAGCAGCTGGGCTTGCCCTCCGTCATTGATGACCTGGTTCGCCGTCCCAACGGCTTGATCCTGATCACCGGACCCACCGGCGTGGGCAAGACCACCACCTTCCACTACTGCATCGACCTGATCAACGACGAGAGTCGCAAAAAGATCATCACCATCGAAGACCCCGTCGAATATACCCACGCCTCCAAGCGGGCCCTGGTCATCCAGCAGGAAGTGCTCACCGACGTTCGATCCTTCCAGCAGGCCCTCGTCCACGTGCTGCGGCAGGACCCGGACGTGATCGGCATCGGCGAGATGCGCGATCGGGAGACCATCTACACGGCCCTGATGGCCGCGGAGACGGGGCATCTGGTCATCGCCACCCTGCACACCCCGGACACAGTGCAATCTGTACAGCGCATCGTGTCCGCCTTTCCGGAAGGGCAGCAGACTGAGGTCCGCCTGATGCTGGCCAACAGCATCCAGGCGGTCATCGCCCAGCAGCTGCACCTCGATGCCCAGGGCAAGCGGCGCGTGCTGTCCTGTGAGGTGCTGATCGGCACGGCCGGCGTCCGGCACCACATCCGGGAGAACAGCATCCACAAGCTCTACACGGAGATCCAGGCCGGCCGGAAGTTCGGCATGATCACCATGGATCACGCGCTATTGGATTTGTACCAGAAAGGCGTCATCACCTACGACACGGCGCTTACGTCCGCCCGAGAGCCAGGCACCATTGAAAGACGAACGGCGTAGTCGCGCGGCCTTTGTTGATCGAATTCCGAAGCAATCATTCCGAGGAACTGTACTTCACGATGAACCGTGGACTATGAGTACCAGCGGTTGCCAAGCCATCGTTGTAGCTCCTGGTGGCGTTTCTTGAGGCTTCCCAACGGCCTTCCGGCGCGGCCGGTCGGTCAGCTCCCCCTTGGATTCACGCATGGTTCGCCTCCGCAATTTGGCACCCCTCGTCAGAGTCATGCCGAGTTTTGCAGGACGTTGGCGTGTCTTGCACCCGGGTGCGAGAATCCATAGGATTCACAGTACCGTGCGTGGCGGGGGCCTTTGGTCCCGTCCCGAGAGGCGTTTTCTGGCACACTTGCGACCGCGGCTTGGAAGTGCCCCAGGATCGCGAAGCGAGAGAAACGTCAGCGTAGGGTCACGCACGGTTGTTCTTTTCCCTTTCGGTGATAGCCCGCGAGGCTTGCACCATTGCTGCGATGCCGGCACGAACGGCCTCGGGTAGAATCGGCCAAGCGTCGACGATGGCCTGTAGGCTGGCTGGCAGGGCCGCGGGCGGGGCAGGGGGAACGCCGACTGTGCCGGATTCTGTGCCGCCTTCATGCAAACCTTGCGAGTTTTCCGAGGAATTCTGAGGCGTTTCGAATCCTACCCCCGCTAGTTTGTGAGTTGGTTCCTTGACGGCCTTCAGCGATGACTTGGCTCCACGATCATGCATGGGGCTGAAGTTAAGCCACCGCACGGACCTCCAAGAAATCGGCACGCGGAATCGGTCCCGATCCCACCCGTTTCCCATCCCTTGAAGCGGGTGATTGGCTCCATTCGTTGCCGCCCTCATCGACGTCCCCGGAATCCAAAGATCCTGAAGGAGCGTCCGCTGGGGGAATGAGGCCCCGACGAGAAACTGTTGGCTATTTCCGTTCGAAGGTCGGTCCCGCCTTTTTCGCAACGTGCCCATCCGTTCAACTTCACCTGGCAACCTGATCGACGACGCGTGCTCCCCCTGAGC
>SBAX01000009.1 GCA_005240095.1 Phycisphaera mikurensis | reverse complement strand
CTCCCGCGTACAGGGCGTCATCCAAGACTGCCATGGCGCTGACAGAGCCATCCAGGCCGGATCCCACAGCCGACCAAGTCGAACCGTCCCATTTGGCGATGTGGTTCGCGCTCACGCCCCCGGCCGTGTTAAACACTCCGCAGGCATACAAGGCTGGGCCACCACCATCGTCAAAGACCGTCACGTCGAGGACTGTCCCGCTCTCAGGAACGTCGTTTACCGTTATTCCCGATCCCAGCGCTGACCAGCTCGAGCCGTCCCACTTGGCTATGTTGTTCGCGCTCACCCCCCCGGCGTCGTTAAACCAGCCCCCTGCGTACAGGGCTGCGCCGGTGCCGTCGTCAAAGACCGTAAGGGCGAAGACCACGGATTCTGCAGTGGATGTGCGCCTGACTCCCGATCCCAGGGGCGACCAGTTCAAGCCGTTCCATTTGGCGATACGGTTGGCGCTCATGTTCCCGGCGTTGTCAAACCACCCACCCGCGTAGAGGGCTGGACCGCCGCCGTCGTCAAAGACAGTCAGAGCGTTGACACTGTCGTTCATTCCCGAACCCAGAGGCGACCAGCTCGAGCCATCCCATTTGGCGATGTTGTTCGCGCTGACGCCCCCGGCCGCGATGATGAATCCGCCTGCGTACAGAGCCCCATTGAAGACCGTCAGGCTTTCAACCCAGCCGCCGCTGCTGATTCCCCCTCCCACGGGCGACCAGCTCGAGCCCTCCCATTTGGCGATGCGTTTGGCACTCACCCCTCCGGCGGCGTTGAAGTATCCCCCTGCGTAGAGGGCTGGGCCCGCGCCGTCGTCGAAGACCGTCAGGGCTCGCACCTCGGCGTCCAGTGCCGACGCCGAGCCGCCGTCGATCCACTCTCTTTGGCATTGCGCTGCCGCGGACCCGGGCAACGAACAAGAAGCCCACATCAAAACGAAGAGGCTGCACCGAGTCGACATCGACGGAGAGCATTCCTTCCCAAGCACTGGCGAGTTTCGGCGCTCCCGGTTCATTTCATTTCTCCCTTCAAGGTCCACTCTTGTTTTCGCGACAAAGTGAGGATGTTGGTTCCACACCCGCCAAGGGCGCGGGCTTTTTTCAAAAGGCCGGTCGAGTACCATGGTGCCCGGAGCGCGTTGGGACAGACCCGCTCGACAGGCGTTCGGCCGGCCTGTACATATCCTTGCTGGCCCGCTACAATCTCGACATGACCAAAGTCGTGGAAGCCATCTACACGGGCGGCATTCTCGAACCTCTCGAGCAGCTTGAGCTACCCGAGAAGCAGCGCGTCCGGCTGATCGTCCAGCCCATCGACGGCGCGGCGAAACCCGACGCCGATCGTGAGGCAGCCATGGAGCGACTCCGTGCCGGGATCGCGTCGATGAACTTTCGCCTGACCGGTCCCCTGCCCACCCGCGACGAGCTGCATGAACGGTTTTGACACCAACGTTTTTGTCTATGCTTGTGAACGATCTGATCCTCGCCGCCAGCGTGTCGCGTTGGATCTGATCGATTCGACGAAGGACGGCATCATGGTGTGGCAGGTCGCCTGTGAGTTCATCGCAGCCTGCCGGAAACTCGCCGAGCAAGGGTTTACGCAAGCAATGGCTTGGAAGCGACTTACAGAATTCCTTGACGTGCTTCCCCTTGTGTTGCCAAACCCCGGCGTTTTGCGTCGGGCGCAGCAGCTTCATCTCGAGTCTCAATACTCTTTCTGGGATGCGACCCTCTTCGCCGCTTGCCTGGAAGCTGGCATAACCCGGCTGTACACCGAAGACGTTCCCAGCCAGCGCCCGGAAGGATTGGAGATCGTCAATCCCTTCGCGTGACATTTCAGCACATCCCATTGGCGGCACCGCCTCCGGTTAAGCAAGTGTGCTGGTGAGCATCGCCCACCGTGCCCTCCAGCTCCTGCTGGAGGATCCCGGCTTTTTTCGAAACGGCCGGTCGAGTACCATGGGCCCGGAGCGGGTTGGGACAGGCTCGCTCGACAGGCGTTCGGCCGGCCTTGGGAATCTGAGAAAACGCTTTCGCCGCGCGACCACTTCGCCCTTTGAGCAAACTCGCGGCTACTTTTTCTACGGACCTTCCGGCCGGGAGCGGACACCTTCGGAGTTTTTTGTTGCCATCCCCTCTCCCTTGGAGGGTGGGGGGTGACGGCTAAGCCCCTCTCTTTGGGTGGCCCATCCATCGCGTTAGCGATGGGTAGGGCCTCTGACTTTTGACGTTTTGACGTTTTGACGTTTTGACGTTTTATGAACTTCCCCTCGACGCACTCAACGCTGCTTTCGCGGCTGCGAAACAGGGATGACCAGGCCGCTTGGCGGGAGTTCGAGGCCCGTTATCGCCCTTTGATCGTTGAGTTCTGCCGCCGCCGGGGCCTCACCGCGGCCGATGCCGAGGACGTCACTCAGCGGGTCATGTCCTCGATGGTCCAGACGCTGCCGGGCTTTCTTTACGACCCCGCCCGTGGGCGCTTCCGCAGCTACCTTCTGCGCTGCACAAAAAATGCCATCACCGACTGGCTGAGGTGTCCATCCCGCAGGGATTTACGGCTAGATACCAGTGTGGCGGAAGGCCTCGCCGGCGGCGGGGATATTCCGTCCCCTGACGAGGAGGCCCTCTGGGAACGGGAATGGGTGGCCCACCATTATCGCCGGGCCCTGGAGACCATCCGCCAGACCTTCGCCGCCAAAAGCGTGGAGATCTTCGAACGAATGATCGCCGGCTCGAGTCCTTCTGACCTGGCCATCGAGTACAACATGACCGATGATGCCATCGTCAAAATCCGCCAGCGCGTCCGTCAGCGCATGGAAGAGCTCATCGCCCAGCAGGTGCGCGAAGAGGAAGAGCTTTCGTGACCCCAAATCCCACGGGTGCGGATCCTTCCCAGGGAAGCAGAGTTAGCCGGAGCGATCCTGCGTCTGTGCGGGTCAGATTTGACTTCGACCTCGATGACCAGTCCTGGCTCGGCCGGCTTCGCGAGTACACGCAGACCACCAATCTGGGCCGAATCGGTTCGTATGAGCTGCTGGAAATCATCGGACGCGGAGGGCAGGGCGTGGTCTTCAAGGCCCGCCAGCCGCGCACCGGGCGCATTGTCGCTATCAAACGGCTTTCCGCCGGCGCGTTCGCCACGCAAGATATGACGGATCGCTTCAAACGCGAGGTGGAAGCCGCCGCGGCATTGGAGCACCCCGGCATCGTCACCGTTTTTGGAAGCGATGTTGTCGATGGACAGATGGTGCTGGCCATGCAGTGGGTGGATGGCAGGGCCATCGATGAATGGGCCCGCCCGCCGGGCAGCGAAGCGCGCTCACCGCGTGAAGTGTTTCAGGTCTTCGTCACTCTCTGCGACGCCGTCCACCATGCCCACCAGCGCGGGGTCATCCACCGCGACCTCAAGCCATCCAACATCCTGGTGGACGCGGAGGACCGGCCTCATGTGCTGGACTTTGGGCTGGCCAAGATCCGCAGCGATGCCAACCAAGCCTCGATCACTCAGACCGGGGATTTCCTGGGGACTCCGCTCTATGCGGCCCCGGAACAGGTGACCGGCCGGGCTGCCGATATCGATGTCCGCAGCGACGTCTACTCCCTTGGCGCTGTTCTCTACAAGTGCCTCACCGGCCGGGCCCTGATTGCGCCTGGGGCCTTCCGGGAAATGTTCGATGCGGTGCAACATGCTCAGCCGCGTCCGCCATCATCAACCATTGCCGGCCTCGGTCGCGAGATCGACGCCATCGTGCTCAAGGCCGTAGCGAAGGATAAGGACCTGCGCTACCAGTCCGTCGATGCCCTCGCGGCAGATATTGAGCGGTTTCTCCATGGGCAGGCCGTCTTGGCCCACCCCCCCAGCCGCGCCTACAGGGTTCGCAAATTCATCGGCCAGCACAAACTAGCGGTGACGTTCGCCGTGGTGCTTCTGGCAGTGCTCATGACGGCCACAACGATTTCCACCATTTTTTTTCTCCGGGCCAAAGAGCAGGCCGACATCGCCCGCACCGAGGCGGCGGCTCAGCAGGCGCTGAGTGAATTTCTTCGGGCGACGTTTGATCGCGCAGCCCCAGGTTCCGGCAGCAGAAACCCGGCCCTTGAGGAGGCATTGAAGTTGGCCGCCGCGGAATTGGAGACCGCCCCCATCAAGTCCCCTCCCTACATCGAAGCTCGACTTCGCTTCGGCATTGCCAATACGCTGTACGCCCTGGGGCTATTTCAAGAGGCCCTCTCAATCTCGGCAAAGTCGGTCGAGCTTTCGCAGCAAGCGTTGGCGGAAGGTCAGCCCCCCTGTTTTGATTGCTATAATGTGCTCATCCGCCTTCACACCACGTTGGGCAACTACGAAGAAGCCAACAGCGCCGTCGATGCCATGCTTGCGATCTTCGACCGCCGCCCGGACCTTGCAGCCCAACACCGTCCCCTCGCTTTACGCACACGGGCCCTCGTCCAATTCGTCACCGGCGATCTCCAGCAGGCAGAGGAGAGCGCGAGGAGAGCCATCCAGGAATGCGGCAGCGGGGAGCAAATGTTCGCTGTCGAGGGGCCGGCGCGTGCGTTGATTGGCCGAATGCTCGCCAACAATTATCCGGATTACGAAGGCGAGGCGATCATTCGCGAGCGCCTGGCATCGAATCGCGAACAAGGGATGGACCGGGAAACGGCGATTGCACTGGGCCGCCTTGCAACGCTGGTTCGCGAGCGAGGCGATGCGGGTCAGTCCCTTGGCCTGCTGGAGGAGGCCATTCGGCTGAACCGCCAGGCCCGCGGTGTTTTTCAATTTGATGAGTTGTGGATGCGCGTGGAGCTTGCCCTCACGTATCGGGATCAGGGAAAGCTCGAGGAGGCGGAGGCAACCCTGCGCGAGGTCATCACGGTGGGAGAAAAGAGTGTGGGGAGCGGCTCCAAGACCATCGTCGACGCCAAGGCTGCCCTCGGCAGCGTGATGCACGCCAAAGGAGACCTGGACGCCGCGCAACACCTGCTTCAGGAGGCGCTGGATCATTGCCGGCAGAAGTTTGGGAATGAAAACATTCATACCGCTCGCGTGGAATCGTTGATCGCTCCCGTTCTATTTGATTTGAGCAGATTCGATGAGGCGGAGACGCTCTATCGGCATGCCCTCGGCGTTCGAAGGGAAGTGCTTGGAGCCAGAAGCGAAACGGCCACAAATCTTCATGAGCTTGCGACCTTGTTGCTTCATCAGGGGCGTCGAGTCGAAGCGCGGAGTTTGTTTGAAAAAGCACTTGCCATTCGGTCGAAGGTTCATCCAGCAGACCACCCCGAGGTTAATGCGACTTTGACTGCGATTGCTGCTCTCGCGGGCAACTGAAGGGGGTAAGGCTGCCCTAGTCGTCGATCCTCAGACCCCGCCGCGCGGAGGCGTGCCGAGCAGTTCGGAGCGCAGGGTCAGGAGCTGTTTGTAAGCGGCTTTGGGGGCGTGATCGGCGCGGAGGAGCCCGCCGTGGGGGACATCCTGCCGAGGATGATCGGCCAGGGAGTGCCAGGAGACGGTCTCGACGAACGGTTTACTAAGGGCGATTTCGACGAACCGCCGCAGCCACTCGGCCTGGATCTGCTCGGTCCATGGCTGGCGCCACATGCCGCCGTCCAAAGGCAGGCCATCCGCAGCGTCGCCCTTCACCACCGTCGTGTCGGAGGGCACCTGTACGGCGGTGATGTGCAGCGGCTTGCCGAGCTTGGAGAAGGAGTCGAGACACGCTGAAATCTGGAACAGGTCGCGCACGTACATGCCGTCCACGGCCGGTCCGAAGAGGAACTGCAGGCCGAAGGCGTCGAAGTTGACCCCGCTCTGCACGGCCATGTCCGCGTACAGAAGCGGCGGAATCGTCCGCTGATTGCGGGCGTAGTACTCGCCCCACGGATGGATCAACTCCACGACCGCCATGCCCCGCGGGGAAAGCTGCTTGGTCAGCGCCGCGGTCATGCGGGTGAGTTCCATCAGTTGCTCGAAGCTGAAGGTAAAGCATGTGTTGGCGTGAATGCCGCTGGCGATGGTCCACGCCTGGATGTACTGGCCGTAGCGATTGATCACCCGCCGCACGTGCTCGAAGGCAAGATCGCGAATGGTGTCGAAATCGTGTTCCCAGATGTACAGCCAGTCAGGAACGCTCTTCTCGCCGAAGGAAAGCAGCGATGACCCGCGGATGGGAACGGGGCCCTTGGCCAGAGCCTCCACCCAGGCGTCCAGCGGCTTCCAGTTGAAGGTCTGCTCGGTCGGTTCGATATCTCGCCACACGATCGGCAGGATGACGAAATCAAACACGCCCGCGAGGCGCTTGCGGCTGAGTTCCGCGGGATGGTCGAGATGCACCGAGCATCCGAAGATGCGCTTCGGTAAGGCATTGGTCTGCCTGCGCCGTGCGAGCAGGACCGAGGAGTGAAAGCGGCTGAGTTCTTCGCTGGCCTGGACGGCAATCGAAAGCGCCTGCTGTCCGAGGGCCGCGGCCTGGGCGGGCTCGTCGGCTTGCAGGGCCTTGATCAGCAGCTCTCTTGCTTCGCCCACCTGCGCCGCCAGATCCTCTGCACCTTCGTAGTCGAGCAGACCCCAGTCCTCGAGCTTGTGATGGATGCGCATGAGCCGCCCGCGGGCGAGTTCGACCTGCAGGATGTACGGCTTGTCGCGCTCCTGAACGCGGATGGTCTCGAGCAGAAAACTGCCGGCCTCGGGAACTTCCCAGAGCAGGGCCAACCCGGCCGGGCCGGCCGCCCGCTTCTTGCAGGAGATGATCCCGTTCTTGAAGGAGATCTCGGCGCGGAGGGGCACATCATCCGTGCCCACCACATAGGCGCCGGAGAGGTTCAGCTTCTCGGCAAGGCGACCGTTGCAGTAGACGGCGAAGGAGAGCATGTCGTCAGGTCGGCCCGAAAGTCATGCGAGGAAAGAGGATACGTTTCGTTCGCGCATGCTGCATGGTCGCTCGCATTTTCCCCCATCGGGTCCAGCCAAGGCCCGCTGCGGGGGTGCGGCCGTTCACGAGGCGGGGCATGCCCATTACAGACGGGATTATGGCGGCACCAGGGCCAATCGTCGAGCGGGGCCCGACGGGGAGTGAGAAGCCGCGTCCGCGGCCCGCCCGGCCGCCCGCTCCCGGCAGGTTCGACGATCGGTTATAACCCGGAGTCGACAGCGAAGTCTTGGGAGCGGAAAAGTGACCATGCAAACGGTGATTACCACCAGTCTATCCGGCTTTCCGGTGCGACGCGGGAAAGTGCGCGACGTCTACGACCTGGGCGACGAGCTGCTGCTGGTGGCCACGGATCGCATCAGCGCCTACGACGTCGTCCTGCCCACGCCGATCCCCGGGAAGGGCGAGATGCTCACGCGGATCTCGCGCTTCTGGTTTACCTTCTTGGAGGGACTCGTGCCGCACCATTTGATCGAGGTCGTGGACCGCGTTGCCCCGCGGGGGCTGGAGGCCCACCTCGACGAGCTTCGCGGGCGGACCATGCGTTGCAAGAAGACTGAGGTCGTGCCCATCGAGTGCGTGGTGCGCGGCTACCTCGCCGGCTCGGGTTGGGGGGACTATCGCAGGACCGGGGCCGTCTGTGGCGTGAAGCTGCCGGCGGGCCTGCGGCAGTGCGACCGCCTTCCGGAGCCGATCTTCACTCCCGCCACAAAGGCCGAAACGGGTCACGACGAGAACATCTCTTATCAGCAGGCTTGCTTGGCGGTCGGAGAAGATTGCATGGCGCTTCTGCGTCAGCGAAGCATCCTGCTGTACTCGAAAGCGGCGGAGTACGCCCGCAACAAAGGCATCATCATCGCGGACACCAAGTTCGAGTGGGGCCTGCGCAACGGCGAATACCTGTTGATCGACGAAGTGCTCACGCCGGATTCCTCGCGTTTCTGGCCCGCCGACCGCTACGAACCCGGTCGCGATCAGGACAGTTTCGACAAGCAGTATGTCCGCAACTACCTCACCACACTCGTCGAAGCCGGAAAGTGGGACAAGACGCCCCCGGGACCCCCATTGCCGCCGGACATCGTGGCCAACACCGCCGCGAAGTACCGTGAGGCCGTCGAGCGGTTGACGTCGTGAGCAGCGATTAGCCTCGCCGGCGCCGCGTTTTGCTAAAGCACTACTTACGGTTCACCATGCCTTGCAACTTCTCGCAAGTGTTTTTCATTGCATCGCATGGTCCGAATGAATAGGATCAACCCTAAATCAGTGCCGAAGCGGTCGGGTCGCTTCGGTCCAAGGTTTCTCCCTGCCAAGAAAAAGCAGCCCGCTGGAGGAGGAGTGTCCGTGCGAACATTGACTGTCTGTCGTGGTTTTTGTCTCGTGGCAGCGCTGTGGGTTTGCGGGGTAAGCGCGGCTGAGCCGCTTCCCGCGGAGCCGGCGGCGATGTCGGCTGCGTACGAGTCGGCCTTCCTGGCACAACCCGGCCCATCGACGTGCATGGCGGGTGGCACGGCGTCCGCACGAACCTCCGGTCCTGACCTCATCGTTGGACACGTCTTCGAGTGCGAGTCGCTGGGGCGCGAGGGTGCGCTAGGCTCGGGCACAGTGGGCATGTCATGCTACACCACGGCCTGCACCATCGGCGACATCGCTACCGATTGGTACGGCCTGCCGGACGTCAACCATCCCATGATCATGGTCAACATGTACCGCCTCTGGCGGCGGGACGGCAGCGATCGGCTCGAGCAGATCGGGCAGGGCTGGATCAAGCACGGCTTCGCCAGCGCCAACGCCGATGAATGTGGCTTCGGTTGCAATACTCCGCCGACCGGCCAGCAGAACGGACCCGGTTGCTCGGATACTTACGCCGCGTCGCAGTTCGTGGCCTGCGATTTGGGACCGCGCTCCATGATTCACCCCTACAGCGGCGTGATGCCCAGCAGCGCCGACATGGGCCCCTCGGGCGGCTGCGGAGAGAACTTCCTCGCCAACGACCATCGCGATCACGTGCACGACGCGATTTCCCACCGCGTTCAAGTGCAGGATGCCGACCTCTTTCCGAGCTTGAACATCGGCGCCCACTACCTTGTCGAAGGGCAGTACGTCGTTCCTCACGAATTCGTGGACGGCAACGGCACGCAGAACAACAACGCATCGCATCGTCACGTGTCCGTGAACGGGCCGGATGCCTGCGGCCAGATTGTGTTCCGCGATCTGGGCGAGACCTTTGCCCAGCAGCCCGCGGTCAATGCCTGGCCCGGCGCGTCGCAGTCGCTGATCGAGCCGTTCCCCTTGGCCGACGGGCAGGGCTTCCTGGTCTACAAGGTCACCGATCTGGGGGGCGCCTGGCGCTACGACTATTCCCTCTACAACATGAACATGGACGCCTCGATGGGTTCGCTGAGCATCCCCTTGCCGGCAGGCGTGGTGGTCACCAACATCGGCTTCCACGCTCCGCTGAACCACGCTCCCGAGCCGCATACCGAGAATTACGACAACGATCCGTGGACCGTCTCGACGTCGGGCGGAGCGGTCACCTGGTCTACGGACTCCTTCGGCGCCGATCCCTTCGCGAACGCCGTGCGCTGGGGAACGGCCTACAACTTCTACTTCGACGCCAACACCCCGCCCGCCGCGGTGAGTGCCACGGTGGGGATCTTTAAGACCGGGGGAACGGTCGTGGCCCCCGCGCTGGGTCCCGGCGCCGGGCCGATCGATTGCAACAACAACTCCGTTGAAGACCGCTGCGACGTGGATTGCGGCCTGCCCGGTTGCTCCGTGGCTGGATGTGGCACGAAGGCCGATTGCAACGGCAACTTCGTACCCGACGACTGCGAGCCGGACTGCAACGGCAACAGTACCGCCGACCGCTGCGACATTTCCTCCGCGTTCAGCGCCGACTGCGACGGCGACGCCGTTCCCGACGAGTGCGAACCCTTCATCGACTGCAACAGCAACCTCGTCCGCGACGACTGCGAGACATACGCTGATCCCACCACGGACACGGACAACGACGGCGTTCCGGATTCATGCGCGCCCTCGGGAGCACCGGCCCACGTGTGGTTTGTCGATGACGATGCTCCGAACGATCCTTTGCCCGCATCCGCTCTCGGCAGCGATCCTTTCGAGAACGGTAGTCTTGCCCATCCCTTCGATACCATCGAAGAAGCCGTGTCCGCCGCCCAGTCGGGCGATACGGTGGTCGTTCGTGATGGTCTATATGCCGGGATCGGCAACACGTGGGTGACGGTCTACTTCAAATCCATCACCATCCACAGCGAGAACGGGCCGGAAAACTGCGTGGTCGACTTGGAGCGTTTCAACAACTTCCTCTTTTTCTCCGGCAGCGAGAGCTTTTCCTCTCGGCTGGAGGGATTTCGCATCATCAACCTCGCCACCGGCGCAGGTTCGGCGAGCGCCATTTTCGCGAACACCAGGATCACCATCGACAACTGCCGATTCGCCGTGACGGTGGGCGGCGGAACGAAAGGGATTTCGGCTTTCGACAACTCCCTTGTGCTTTCCGACTGCACGTTCGATGGGGTTTTCCTTCCCGTCGTAGCCAACAACTCGCACACTCTGGTGACCAATTGCCGGATTCGAGGAGGAAACGTAGGCATCGACATTGCGGGCGGCAATGGGACGGAAACTTGCATCGGGGCCTCGGTCGCACGCATCGTCAACACCACGGTGAGCGGCGCCAACACCGGAATCCGCTTTTCCTCCGCCACCATCGGCTCGGTCGAGAACTCCATCGTCTGGGGCAATGTTGCAACGCAGATTCAGGGCCCTGTTTCCACTGTTGTATCGTATAGCGACGTGCAAGGGGGCTTTGCCGGTACGGGCAACATCAACGTCGATCCTTCATTTGTGGATCCGGGCTTCGGGGATCTTCGCCTTTCGAACGGTTCACCCTGTATCGACGCAGGCAACAGTGCCGCCGCCGACCTGCCCTCCCTGGATCTGAGTGGTGGTCCGCGCTCCTTCGACGATCCCGGGACGGTGGACACTGGCGCCGGCGGTCCACCCGTGGTGGACATGGGAGCCTACGAATGGCGGGACTGCAACGGCAACGGCATGGATGACGCGCTGGAAACCGACATGAGCCTCACCCCCGACTGCGACGGCGACAGCGTGCCCGATTCCTGCGAGTCCGTGGTCGATTGCAACACCAATACCACGGACGATTCCTGCGACATCGCCCTTGGCAGCAGCGGCGACTGCAACGTCAACGGCATTCCGGATGAGTGCGATACAGGTATTGGCGGAGGCAGTCTGGATTGCGACGCGAACCAGCTCCCCGACGAGTGTCAGGCCGACTGCCAGGGCAACGGCGTCGCCGACGAGTGCGACATCCTCAATGCCACCAGCCAGGACTGCACGGGCAACGGCATCGCCGACGAGTGCGAGCCGGACTGCCAGCCCAACGGCGTGGCCGACACCTGCGACATCGCCTCGGCCTCATCGCAGGATGACAACGGCAACGGTGTCCCCGATGAATGCGAGACGCCGCCTCCGCCCACGCCCACATGGGATTGTCCGGGCGGTCTCGGCCAGGCCGGCTGCGCAGCGCGCACGCGGGCGCTGACCTTCCGCATGGTCCCGCCGGCGACGGCGACAGGGGCCAGCGGATCGTCGGCGATCCAGATCACCATGCTGGATTTGCAGAACCCGGTTCCGGCCAACGACCCGTGCTGTCCGCCGCCGAACTTCAGCGAATACGAGTCGGCGACGTGCACGGCCGGCGGCGAAATGACCTCCTGCGCTCGCTGGGTCGGCCCGCCCTACACCTATCTGGAGGCCCAGGAGCTGCCGGGCAACGGCAACTACCGTGCCACCCGTCTGCAGTGCACTCCGTACTACGACGATTGGGAGAATGAACCCAATCAAACGGTCAACGTGGTCGGGGCGGAGATCCTGCCCAGCTCCACGTACGCCGTCCGGTCCTACGGCAGCGACTGCAAAGGTACTGAAGGAACCTGCACGAACGTTTCCGCGGACGTAACGATCATGACGCGTCGCGCGGGCGACATCGCCACGGCTTTCCAGGATCCGACGGCCGTACGCACCCAGCCCAACGCCATCGACTGCGTCGGCGCGATCAACAACTTCAAGAAGATTTCGGGAGCGCCCAAGCACCTTGAGGCCCAGGTTCAGCCGAACCTGCCGAACCTCAACCGGGACGTGGACGCTCTGGACATCCAGGCGGTCGTGGCCAACCAGAAGCTGGCCCCCTATCCGTTCAGCGGTCCATGCCCGTGCCCCTCGACGGTTGTGTGCAACGCCACGGCCTGCAGCGGCACCATACCTTGCTCGGGCACGAATATATGCATGCAGACGTGCTCGGCCGGTCCGCGTATGGGCGAGCTGTGTACGTCCAACAAGCACTGCGGCATGTGCGTCGGCGGCTCGCGTCCGGGCATCCCCTGCGATAACAGCAGCCAGTGCGATGGCGGCACCTGCACCCCGGGCACCTGCAATACCCAGGGCTTCTGTCGCGACCGATGCGGCAGGTGCAATTAGCACTACAGCGCTAGTTCTGCTCAAGCGAAATGGTTGAGCAGGCCGATGCCATCCTCCAACCGAAAGGAGGTGTGGCATGACGGCGGAGCAGGTT
>SBAX01000391.1 GCA_005240095.1 Phycisphaera mikurensis | reverse complement strand
GACGACGCCGCTTTTCTCGAGTGGGTCCGTTCACTCTCGCGCGAGGAGGGTGGGTAATACTGCCCATCCTGGGGAATCATCGAATCAGCCTTCCCCAAGGGATGCTTCGGTCCGACTTCACCGCTTAGACGCACGTAACTCCAGCATTGACAGTGGTTTACGAAGAATCCTGATTCTCCCTGCCGGTCTGGCACGGAGCTTGCCCTAAGGGCTTGTCGCTTGGGGGCAACCTCCGAAAGGGAATGGGTGGGGGAAACGGAATATGGGGGGGACGGGAGTGACGTGTTCCCGTGTCCCGATGGAACACAGCTTCCTCTGCGAGCGACCCGCCGGACTCGCTGACAAAAGACGTGCCTTTGGGGAGATGAGCACGGCTTAAGTCAGCGGGTTCGGCGGGAAGCCGTTTATGGGAACCGAGGGGAATTCTCGAACCTGTGCTGAAGCGAGAGAGGGCCGCCATTAGCCGGTCCTCGATTGCCTCCGACCGTTAGCTGGAAGTACAATCCCTGCTACTACATGTAACGGGCCCTTGCCGTACGTCACCGAGAGGGTGCTGCGACGTACGGCGGTTTCCATCGAGCGGACGGGGGAGCGATGCTCAATCAGCTATTGCGCGAAACGGGACGGGTAAAGAGCCTCCTTACGCGCGGGCAGCGGGCGTGGCTGACGGTAGCGCTCCTTTTGGCAGGCTTGCTGCTTGCCAACACGCTCTATCTCTTGGCTAATCGGCTGGCCTCGGCAGTGTTGCCGTCGGTGACGGCCGAGCAGTTCGCCGAGGGCACGTATCGCATCTCCAAGCTCTTTCAGGTCATGGTTCTGTCGCACACCGGGCTGGGGTTCCTGGTCGTCGGGGCTCTCCTCGTGTTTGCGCTGTGGCACCTTCCGAAGGTCTGGCGACGGCACCGACGGCGCACGGTCGTTACCGGGCTGCTGTTCGTGGGGACAGGTCTGGTGCTGGCAGTCAGCGGGCCGTTCATCATGTATGCGGCGGCCTCGCGGGAACACTCCTGGATCTGGTGGACGCACGTGGCGGCGGCGGGCCTCGTGCCGTTGGCCTACGTGGCCCACAGGCTCGCCTCGTTCGTGCGATTGCAGATAGTCGACCTGTCGCGATTCAGCGCCTGGGTGGGCGGGGCGACGGCGGTGGTCTTCGCCCTGCACGTGTTCGGCGACCGGGAGACGGCCAAGACTCCCGAGGCCCTGCGGGCGGAAGCGGCAGGGCTCTACAGCGGACCGGGATCGAAGGCCCGCAACCTGGCCGAGTTCATCAATGCCTCCTACGTGCCCACGGGATACGTGCCGCCGGGTAGCCCCTTCTTCCCCAGCGCGGCGACCACGACCACCGGCGGATATCTGCCGGAGCGGATCATCACCCGCGGCGATGTGTCGACCCCCGAGCGGCTTGCGCCGGACCTGGACTCGATCGGATTCGTGGTCAACGAAAAGATCGGGGCGGAGACGTGCGAGCGCTGTCACATGGACATCGTCGAGCAGTGGTCGAAGTCGGCCCATCGCTTCGCGTCGTTCAACAATCCGTTCTATGAGGCTACCATCAACGATATGCGCAAAAACGCCATGTCGCCCACGGATGGAGTCTCCAAGCACGTGGGCCATTTCCCGCACTGGGAAGGGCGGACGGGGAAGATCAAGAGCAAGTGGTGCTCGGGGTGCCATGATCCGTCGGTGATGCTGGCCGGTCAGATGACCGAGGAGATCGACCGCCGCACGCCGCAGGCCCAGGCGGGGCTGACGTGCCTGGCGTGCCATGCCATCGATAAGATCCACAACGGCACGGGCGACGGCAACTACAACATCGCCGACGAGCATGAGGACCCGTACATCTTCGCCCGCGCCGCAACCGGGTCGGTGGGGGCGCTGCTACACGACACGGCGATCAAGGCCAAGCCCGAGGCCCATAAGCAGCAGATGCTCCAGCCGTTCTTCCGCACCGCCGAGTTCTGCGCCACCTGCCATAAGGTCAGTCTGCCGGAGTCGGTGAACAACTACCGCTGGTTCCGCGGGCAGAATGAGTACGACAACTGGCATGACAGCGGCGTGGCCCACAATGCGTCGAGGACTTTCTACCTGCCGCCCAACCGCCGAGTCTGCCAAGATTGTCACATGCCGCCCGAGCCGGCGCCGCTGGGGGACATCGCGGCCAAGAACGGGATGGTCCGGTCGCACCGTTTTCTCGCGGTCAATACGGCCCTGCCCTACATCCGAGGGGATGAGGAAACCATCAAGCGAATCGAAGCCTTCCTGCGGGACAACAGACTGCGCATCGACGTCTTCGCGATGGTGCGTCAAGACGGTGAGGAGCCCGGCGAGCCGGTCATGGCTCTGGATAAAACGCAGCCGGCCGTCGCGCCGGGTGAGAAAGTCGTATTTGATGTGGTCGTCCGCAACAAGGACGTCGGCCACACCTTCCCCGGCGGCACGAACGACTCCAATGAAGGTTGGATTGAGTTCACCGTACTGGATTCCAACGACAGCGTGATTGTCCGCAGCGGAGGCGTAGGCGATGACGGCTACGTGGATCCTGCGGCTCATTACTTCCGCGCTCTGGTGGTCGATCGCCACAGCCAGCCGATTCGCAAGCGCAATGCCCAGGACATGTACGCTCCCGTGTACATGAACGTGATCGGCCCGGGCACGGCACATACCGTGCACTATGCCGTGACCGTTCCCGAGCTGCCCGGCGAGAACCTCAAGCTGCGGGCCCGCCTGATGTGGCGGAAGTTCGACCGCGGGTACACGGAGTTTGCCTTCAATACCAACCGTGACGGCTTCAAGCGTTTCGATAAGTGTCCGGACCTGCCCATCACGGAGATCGCCCGCAGCGAAATCATGCTGCCGATCCGCGAGGTTCCGGGGCCGGTCCCGTCGCCTGATCCCGCGAGCCTCGCTGCAGAGTGGATGCGCTTCAACGACTACGGCATCGGCCTGCTACTGCAGGGCGACACCAAGGGTGCCGAGGGGGCCTTCGCTGAGGTAGCTCGCCTCGTGCCCCAACGGATCGACGGCCCGCGCAATCTGGCCCGCGTAGCCCTGAACGACGGTAACCTCACGACGGCCTATCAGCACCTGCTGCGCTGCGAAGAGCTGCAGTCCAACGATCCGCAGACGGCGTGGCTGTGGGGGACTCTGCTGCAGGATGATGGGCGCTATGTGGAGGCGGCCAGCGCCTACAAGCGGGTCCTGCAAAAGTTCCCCGAAGACAGGGCCACGTGGCGGAATCTCGGACGTACCTATTACCTTGACGGCAAGTACGAGGAAGCCATCGCGGCGCTCAATGAGGTCCTGCGGATCGACCCCGAGGATCGCATAGCCCACTATCACGTAATGCTTTGCGCCAAGGCCCTGGGGCGCGACGATCTCGCGGCATCGGCCGAAGAGGCCTATCTGCGCTACAAGATCGACGAATCGCAGGCGGAGGTCACGCAGGCCTATCGGTTGTCTCATCCCCACGACAATCTCGAGTCGCAGGCCATCCACATGCATGACTTGGGCGCGGCGCACGCGCACGAGCGGGTGACAGGCGTATCGGGTCGGACGCCGGCTCAGGAGCGCAACGAGTAATGCTCGCCCGTCTCCGCCGTTTGAGCTGGTGCGCCCTCGCTGTCTGCTTTGCCGTGGCGTACGGGTGCAGGAAAGAAGCACCGCCTCCGCCGATTGCGGCCTCGACGTACATACAGCCCGACACTCCGCCTT
>SBAX01000147.1 GCA_005240095.1 Phycisphaera mikurensis | reverse complement strand
CCGGGCCCCATTCTTCGCGCCCCCGCCCGCCCAGAACGCCCGCCGGGGCCCCGTAGAGCGACCGCCAGATGCGCTCCTGATCGGCCAGGGACAGCGGCGCCGAGGGCCCTGCGCTCGGCGGATTCACGAAGGCCATCGGTGAAGAGGGCATGGTCGCGCCGCCCGCCCCGGCGGGCGCACCCAGGGAACTGGCGGCCTTGAGCACGTCGGCCAGCTCCCGGCGCATTCGATCCTGTTCTTCTTCGCTGAGCGGCGAAACGGCGCGATCCGTGCGCAGCCGGGGAGCAAGCTCGCAGTGCTGGAACGCCTCCCGCAGGGCGCTGAGCACCTGCGAGTGGATCATGCCCGAATCCGCCCAGCGCACCTCGATCTTCGTAGGGTGCACGTTGACATCCACGTCGTGCGGATCGACGTCGAGAAAGAGGAACACCACGCCGTGGCGATTGGGCTCCATCAGCCCGCGATAGGCTTCCTTGATGGCGTGCTGAACGAAACGATCGCGGACGAACCGCCCGTTGACGAAGGCATACTGCCACTGGGCGGTGGCCCGCGAGTGAGCCGGCGGGGCCGCAAACGCCTCCAGGCGCAGGCCGCGCTCGTCGCGCTCGATGGCCATCAGGGCCGTGGACAGCTCCGGACCGTAGAAGCGGGCGATCCGCTCCAGCCGCGACCCGCACGCGGGCAGGTTGTGCACCGTACGCTTGTTACTGGTGAACTCAAAGCCGATGCCCGGAAAAGCCAGCGCCGCCCGGGCGAAGACGTCGGTAACGTGGCCGACTTCCGTCGAGGGCGTACGCAGGAACTTGCGCCGCGCGGGCACGTTGAAGAAAAGATCGCGAACCTCCACGGTCGTGCCTTCCGGCGTGCCCGCCGGCTGGCACGGCTCGATCACGTCGCCGGCGGCGCGGATCTCGTGGCCTTCGACGGCCCCCGGCAAGCGCGAGACGATCCGCAGCCGCGAGACGGCCGCGATGCTCGCCAAGGCCTCCCCGCGAAAGCCCATGGAGCGGATGGCATACAGGTCGTCCTCGCAGGAGACCTTACTAGTGGCATGAGGCATGACCGCCAGGCGCAGGTCCTCTGCGGACATGCCGCTGCCGTCGTCGGTCACGCGGATGAGCTGCCGCCCGCCGTCCTCCAGGGCTACGTGAATCCGCGTAGCCCCGGCGTCGATCGCGTTTTCCACCAGCTCCTTGACCACGCTGGCCGGGCGCTCCACCACCTCCCCCGCGGCGATCTTGTTCACCAGAAGGTCGGGAAGAACGTGAATCCGAGACGAGCCGGCCATGACCGTAAAGCTACCTCCGTGCCAACGCCACCGCGCAGCTCAGAAGTATATTGGTCGTAAGCGGTACATGCCAAGAAGACTTGAGATGCCTGGCCGCGGCGCTGTGAAATATGCACTCGGGTCAGCGCTGACTATGGCAAGCGCGAGCGCCATTTCGCGGGGTCGCGCGCCGCGTGAAAAACGCCGTAGACGGTCACGACCGCAGCAGTGTGCTCGTAGAAGATGGCATAGGGAAACCTGCGAACCAAGGCGCGTCGATAGTCCTCGTGAACGCGCGCATACACCTCCGGATTGCGCAGAATGGACTGGATCGAGGCGTCAACGTGCGTGAGGAACTGCTCCCCAAGGCCAAGCCGCTGGTGCTCGTACTAATCGTAAGCCTCGGCGAGGTCTTGTGCGACTTCGGGAACAAAGCGGAGCTCAGCGGCCATGCCAGCTGCGGACCTTCCGCTGAACTTCCTCCCAGCCCAGCGAGGAACCCGGATGCTTCATCAGGTTCGCTTTCCGCCGGGCGAGTTCGTCCTTGTGCCACGGCTGGACAGGCACGCTCTGAGGCGTGGCGGCGAGGTCGTCCCACAGGTCCTCGACCAATTGGAGTTTCTCGGCCGGACTCAAGTCGAAAATGGAAGGTTCGGCAAGGCTCATTCACGTTGACCTCTCTCCTGAGATTATGCCGATTCCCCGCGTGCGTGTCAAGATTGGTTGGGTCCATCACGCCGACAACTTGACGCGGCCGTGTCTCATGACCAAATAGATTCATGCGACCGGTCCTGCTTCGCGTGGAGTCACCGCCAACGCTTGCGGAATTGGAGCGCCTCGCGGCCTCGGCTGTCGGTGCGGGTTTCGACGGTCTCGATCTTGAGATCGTCATAGACAACCACAGCGGTCTGTTCTGGCCGTCCTCTACGGCACAGGTGATCGCCCTTTCGTATGCGTGCCGGTCTGTCAGCCTGGCAAGGGAAGCGGGCGCCATCGCGGGCGTGTTGTTCGCTTGCGACGCTTGCGATACGCGTGCGAAGGTCCTGAGCGTGGCGATCGGCGCGGTGAGCCGCACGCCCGAGGAGGACGGCCGTTGCTTCCAGCGCTATCAGGATGCGTTGAACTTCGCCTACGAGTTGCTGCACGCTCTGCGGCTGGAGGCTGAGGCGAAGGGCGTGGCCCTGGCGTTGGAGGCGCCTTCGGCGGGTAGCCTTATCTCGCCGGTGGAGCTGCGCGAACTGATCGATGCGGCCAACTCCGCGGCCGTGGGTGCGTGCCTCGATGTGGCGCGGATTCGACAACTCGGAGCGCCGCCTGCAGAGTGGATCGAGACGCTGGGCGCCCGAGTTCAAGCCATCCGCCTGAGCGGAGCTTGCTCACCGAAGGAAGCTGCCGCCACACTCGGCGCCTGCCTGGATGCGGTTCCCCTCGATCGTCCGCTCATCGCCGACCGGATGACCTGACCCGGCGCGTCTGCCTTCCTGGGCATGGTGGCCAGCAGGGCCCGCAAGACCGTGTTCACGGATTCTCCCGTGGGAAAGGCCATGGCGATGTCCGGATCCAAGACCACAACCCGACTACCGGCCTTGTATCGTCCCGCAAAGCGATTCGGCCGGGCCTTGCGATAGTCAAAACGTTACTCGGACCGCAGCTCGCTGGCCCGATGGGTCTTCCTGGACGAGGTTCTCTTCATGGTTCCGACACTCGCCTGTTTGCGAACGGGCCCCAGGAAGATAAACTGCCCCGCACTATGAGGCAAACGGCGGAACACGCGTGCAGGCTTACGATTCTCGGCTTTGCCCTGGCAGCGCCGCTGGCGCTGTGTGCCGGCTGCGCGGAGAAGGAATCCCAGCCGGAGGTGATCTCCCTCGAAGGCAAGATCGAGAAGATCGAGCGGCAAACTGATACCACGGGCAAGATCACTGTCGTTTACTACAACGAAAAGCAGAAGCAGGAAGTCCCCGGCACCGGCGTCGTCACCAAGGAAACGGAGATCATGATCGACGGAGCCGTGGCCACGCTCAAGGACCTTCGCGAGGGCGAGCGCGTCCGCGGCGAAGTCCGCGTGGACAAAAAGGACGGCAAGAAAGTCCAGACCGCTCTGAAAATCTACGCCGAGCGGGGCAAGAGCGGAACCACCTCCGGCGGCTAGGGAACTGGCGAGCATGGGCTGGGAAGCTTGGACGACCATCGGCGCCGTCCTCCTGGTGCTGGCGCTCCTGGCCCTCACCAGCGCCGCACCCGACCTCATCTTCGTCGGCGTCGTCACCCTGCTGATGACCGCCGGCATCCTTACCCCCAAGGAAGCCCTCTCCGGCCTGGCCAATGAAGGCGTCATTACCGTCGGCGTGCTGTATGTCGTCGCCGCCGGTTTGCGCGAGACGGGGGTTATGTCCTGGGTGGCCCATCAGCTTCTGGGTCGGCCCAAGTCGGTCCGCCATGCTCAGTTCCGCATGATGACGCCGGTGGCGGCCATGAGCGCCTTCGTCAACAACACCCCGCTCGTGGCCATGTGCCTGCAGGTCATCGACGACTGGTCCAAGAAGCACCGCATCTCGCCCTCCAAGCTCATGCTGCCCTTGAGCTATGCGGCCATTCTCGGCGGCGTGTGTACGCTCATCGGCACGAGCACCAATCTGGTCGTCGACGGGCTGATGCGCAATTCCAAGCTCGGCCAGATGCACATGTTCGACCTCGCCTGGGTGGGAGTACCCTGCGCCCTCGTCGGTCTGGCCTACATCCTCGTCTTGAGCCGCTGGCTGCTCCCCGATCGCCGGGCGGCCGTGCGCATCTTTGAAGACCCCAAGGAATACACCGTCGAAATGCTCGTGGACCCCGCCAGCCCCCTGGTCGGTCAGACTATCGAGGCCGCCGGCCTGCGCAGCCTGCCCAACATGTATCTCATGGAAATCGAACGGGACGGCGTACCCATCCCCGCAGTCAGTCCCCAGGAACGCCTGCACGCCAACGACCGGCTCGTCTTTGTAGGCATCGTGGAATCCGTCGTCGAGCTGCAGAAGATCCGCGGGCTCAAGCCGGCCACCAATCAGGTGTTCAAGCTGGATTCCCCCCGCGTACGCCGCTCCCTGGTGGAGGCGGTAGTCTCCAACTCCTGCCCGCTGATCGGCAAGACGGTCAAGGAAGGGCGCTTCCGCACCATCTACAACGCGGCCATCATCGCCGTGCATCGCAACGGCGAGCGCATCCGCAAGAAGATCGGTGACATCGAGCTGCAAGCCGGGGACACTCTGCTGCTGGAGACGCACCCGCTCTTCGCAGAGCAGCAGAGCCACTCCCGCGACTTCTACCTGGTGAGCACGATTGAGGGCTACTCCACGCCGCGGCACGAACGGGCAACCATCGCGGGGCTGATCTTCGTGGGCATGGTTCTCGCCGCTTCGATGAACTGGCTCTCCATGCTGCACGCGGGGATGCTCGCCGCGGGGCTGATGATCCTGACCCGTTGCTGCACCTCGGCCATCGCCCGGCGGAGCGTGGACTGGCAGGTGCTGGTGGCCATCGCCGCGTCCTTCGGGCTCGGGGCGGCCATGGAGAAGACCGGCGCCGCCCGGACCATCGCCGAGGGCATGCTTAGCATCGCCGGGGAGAATCCCTGGGCGGCGCTCGCCGTGGTCTACGCCATGACCGTCATCTGCACGGAGCTGATGAGCAACAACGCCGCGGCCGTGCTGATGTTCCCCATCGCCGTGGCCACCGCCCTGACCCTCCAGGTCAACTACGTGCCCTTCGTCATGGCCATCATGTACGCGGCCTCTTTGGGCTTCGCCACGCCGCTGGGATATCAGACTCACCTCATGGTCTACGGCCCCGGCGGCTACAGATTCTCCGACTTCCTCCGCATGGGCCTGCCCTTGGACATCCTTATGGGCGTCGTCTGCGTCACTCTGCTGCCTAGGTTCTTCCCATTCTAACACTACAGCGCTAATTGTCATGGCGTTTGAGTCGTGAGGTTTTGGCGGTGCGGTTGCGGGCTTGGTGGTACTGGATGATGCGGGCGGTGCGT
>SBAX01000046.1 GCA_005240095.1 Phycisphaera mikurensis | reverse complement strand
TGAACGCACCGCCCGCATCATCCAGTACCACCAAGCCCGCAACCGCACCGCCAAAACCTCACGACTCAAACGCCATGACAATTAGCGCTGTAGTGTTAACAAGGGGGGACTCCCATGAACCAGAGTGCCCTACCGCGCCTGTGGGCGTTTACAGCCTTGTACTTCGTCGAACCCACGGCGGTGGCGTGGGCGCAGGTGCTCTACTGGACGGATGTCGGGAGCAGCAAAATCCAGCGGATCGACGTGGTCGCGGGAGGCGGCGAGGATCTTGTGACAGCTCCTCGAGTCTTCGAGCCAGTAGACATCGCCCTCGACATGGCCGGTGGCAAGATGTACTGGACCGAGGCCTCGCCCGCAGACTTCATGATCGGACGAGCCAACCTGGATGGTACGGACCCCGGCAACTTTGTCACCGGCCTGTTCAGCCCAAGTGGGATCGAGCTCGACGTGGCGGCGGGCAAGATCTATTGGACGGATGTCGGCACGGGCAAGATTCAGCGCGCTGACCTTGATTTTGGAACGAATGTCGAGGACCTCGTCTCCGTGCCGGGCAGCAAACCCGTGGACGTCGCCCTGGATTTGCCGCACGGCAAGATGTACTGGACCGAGGCCTCGCCGGCGGACTTCATGATCCTGCGGGCCAACTTCGACGGGTCATTCCAGGAAGGCATCGTCGTCTCAACGGGCACGAGTCCCAGCGGCATCGCGGTGGATACGATCCACGCGAAGATCTACTGGACCGAGGTCGCCACCGGGAAGATTCAACGAGCCAACTTGGACGGCAGCGGGATCGAGGAGGTTCTCACTCCGGGAGTCTCCATCGTTGAGCCCGTGCGGATCGCCCTGGATGTTGTTGTCGGGAAAATGTACTGGACCGAGGGTTCGCCGGGCGATTTCCAGATCTCCCGCGCCAACTTGGACGGGTCCAATGCGGAGTTCCTGGTCACGGGCTTGTTCCAACCCAGTGGGATCGCCGTTGATGCAGCGGCGGGACCCTCGATCCCCGCAACCAGTCTATGGGGACTCTTAGCTATGGGCGCCGTACTCGCGACCGCCGGGGCGTGGACCCTGCGCCGGGCTGTGGCTGGATCGCGCAACGTCGGCTGCTGAGCAAACATGAATCGCTGGGCATTTGTCCGATTTACACGATGCTCTTGATACTGGAACGAGGTACCCAATGCACGCTCCGACTCAGACCTTGGCTCTGACCTGTGGGTTCATGTTGTCTTGCACTTCCGCCTGGGCCGTTGAGGACCCTCCTACCTTCGTTTTGCAGTGGGGGTCCAACGGAACTGGCGATGGACAGCTCTCCGGACCGCACGGGATCGAAGGTGACGCCAACGGAACCATTTACGTAGCCGACACGGGCAACAACCGCATCCAAAAGTTCACCAGCGAAGGCCTATTCCTCACCAAATGGGGATCCTCCGGCACCGGCCCGGGGCAGTTCAACCACCCCCACGGAATCGGCATCGGGCCCACAGGCGACGTTTACGTTGCCGAGACCGGCAACAACCGTGTCCAGAAGTTCACCAGCGACGGAGTGTTTCTGACGATGTGGGGCTCGTTTGGTGACGGCAACGGACAGTTCCGGCACACGCACGAGTTAACCGTCGACCACAACGGCAACGTCTTCGTCGTAGACCGGGACCAGGATCGGTTGCAGAAGTTTACCAGCGATGGAACCTTCATCATGGCGTGGGGGACCTTGGGCAATGGCAACGGACAATTTATCGATCCGAACGGCCTTGCGGTAGACTCACAGAACAACGTGTTCGTTGTCGACAGCAGCCCTCGCATCCAGAAGTTCACGAACGACGGCGTTTTCATTACCTCCTGGGGCTCGGCCGGCACGGGAGACGGGCAGTTTGATTTCCCGCGCGGTCTGTCGATCGACGAGATCGACAACGTGTATGTGGACGACCGGGACCTTCATCGCATGCAGGCCTTTACGGGGGCCGGAGTCTTCCTGACCAAATGGGGCTCATTCGGCAGCGGCGTGGGCCAATTCAATCTCCCCTACGACCTCAAAGCCGTGAACGGCTTCGTCTATGTAGCGGATTCGAGCAACCACCGCGTGCAGAAGTTTCGTTTTGAACCAAACATTCCCGCCGTATCTGATTGGGGCGCCCTCGTCACGGCCCTGGCGCTCCTGGTCATGGGATCGCTCATATTGCGCCGTTTGCTTCAGGGCTATGGTTTAGGGCGAGGCCCACTTGCGCACAAGGTTTCTTGCGTTTCCCGCCGTATTACAGCCTTCGTCGCCCGCGTTTGGGGCGGAAGCGCCCGCCGAGGGTCTTGGGAGGCATTTTGACGGTCTGAGTCATGGTGGCGCCGGCGACGGGGGCCTCGAGGCGAGAGACCGGCGCGGGCTCTCGGCGTGTTTCCATCGGCGGTCGAGCGGGAGTCGGCGTGAAGCCCGGCACGGTGCGCGACGCAATCTCGCGATTGATCAGCTTCTCGACCTCGGTGAGTTCCTTGCCCTGCTCGCGGGTAACGAAGGTGATGGCAACGCCCTGCTGGCCCATGCGGGCCGTGCGCCCGATGCGGTGCACGTAGACCTGCGAATCCACGGGGATGTCGTAGTTGATGATGTGGGAGATAGCACTGACGTCGATGCCCCGCGCGGCGAGGTCGGTGGCCACCAGCACCTGAATCTGGTGCTTGCGGAAGCGGTCCATGACCTTGTCGCGCTTGCGCTGCTCGAGGTCGCCGTGGATTTCCGTGGCCTGCACGCCCGCATCGTGCAGTTTCTTGGCCAGCTTGCGGGCGGCATGCTTGGTGTTGCAGAAGACGATGGCGATCGGCGGTTTTTCCTGCTCCAGCACCAGCCGAAGCAGGCGGAACTTGTCCTGCGGCTCCACGGTCACGTAGGACTGATCGACCTCGTCCACGGTGAGGCGGTCCCGCGAGACGTTGATCTCCAGCGGATCGTGCATGTAGCGCTTGGCGAGGGTCTTGATCTCATTGTCGAGCGTGGCGGAGACGAAGATGGTCTGGTGCTTGGCCGTGATCTTCCCGAGGATAGCGCGGATGTCGTCGCGGAAGCCGATGTCGAGCATGCGGTCGACCTCATCGAGCACCGCAAAGCGGACCTCGGCGATGTTGAGCACGCCGCGCTGCATGAAGTCCCAGACGCGCCCGGGGGTACCCACCACGAAGTGCGGCTTGCGCCCGAGTTGGTGCAGCTGGGTAGCGACCTTCTGCCCGCCGTAAATGGCCACGATGTGCAGGTTGGCGAACTCCGCCAGCCGCTGGAGTTCGGCGGTGACCTGGACGGCCAGCTCGCGCGTAGGCGCCAGACAGAGGGCCTGGAGGCGTCCGGCGGGATCGAGCTGCTGAAGGATGGGCAGGCCGAAGGCGGCGGTCTTGCCAGTGCCGGTGCGGGCTTGGCCGAGGATATCCCGCCCCTGCAGAGCGGGCGGAATCAGGTTGCATTGAACGTCGCTGGGTTCAACGAAGTGCATCTTGCGAAGGGCTTGAAGGAAGCGGACCTCCACGCCGAGGTCGGCAAATGCCTGAGGTAGCTCAAGGTGTTTGTGCATGTGTCTGTCGGTTACATCCTCCGCCGCGCGACCGCGGGACTATAGCAGATCCGCGCTTTCGTGCAAAGCCCTCATCTGCCCCCGGGGGTCGGAGCGACTGCTGTGCCGAGAATCCTTTCTCGGCACACACGGGGCGGGGATTCCGATCCCGCGAAAGAGATCGTGGGAAAGGACTCCCGCAGGCATGGTGCGAGAAAGGATTCTCGTACGTGTTTAGCGTGAGGACGGCGGCAGGCTGAAAGCCTGCGCGACAGTAGCCTTAGGGCAAGCGTAGCGCTGCCCCCGGACCTCGCCGCGATTAGACATTGCGACCCTGGAGGGGTCGCATTCGCCATGGCGAGAGCGCTGCACTCATCATGGAAGATATGCTAAACACATGCGATTCTCGCACCAGCGAGCCAGTGAGAGGGCGGGCTCCGCCCGAGCCGCGCGTCCGGCCATCAGTGATTCGCCTTCCGGAAATACACCACGCGGACTTCGTCGCTGTAGCCCAGCTTGCGGAAGAGGGCCACGGAGGCGGCGTTGTCGGACTCCACGAGGGCGGTGACGATGCCGATGCCGCGGGCGCGGATCGCCGTGCCACAGGCTGTCACCAAGGCCGCGGCGATGCCCTGCCGCTGATAGGCGGGATCGACCGCCAGGCGGCTGATCCAGCCCTTGCGTTCGTCGTGGGTGCCGAGCACGACTCCGACGATGCGGTCGCCGTCGGTGGCCACCAGAAAGAGATCGGGGAAGCGGGACAATTGATGGAGAAACGCCTCCCTCGCCTCCCGGCCCTCCGGTTCGATGCTGCTGCCCACAGCATGCCACAAGGCGATCAACGCATCATAGTCCTCGGCCCGCGCGGGCCGAATGGCGATAGACCGCCAAGACGCGGCTTGCGGATCTCGTCCCTGTTGGCTCATGCCCACTTATCCCCCGCCAGCCAATAGAGGCCGAGGAACTGGGACAGGTCGAACAGGGCGTGGGCGATGATCGCCGAAGCGATGGATCGCCGCCAGATGGTGACGGCGCTGAACAGCAGCGCCAGGATGGTGACCACAATCAATGCGGGCCAGGTCTGATCGAAGGAGTGCAGGACCGTGAACACCATGGTGGTCAGGAGGATGGCCAGCGCCCAGGAGCCCGTGGCCCGCCGAAAGCGGGGCATGAGGAAACCGCGAAAGACCGTTTCCTCGTACAGGCCGATCAGCATGGCCAGAAATACGAACTGCCAGGGCGTAAGCCGGGGAACGAAGGCCATGATCCGCTGCTCGTTCTCGCGCATCTGCTCGGCTACTTCAGGCCAGAGATAGAAGAGCGTGTACATGGTCAGGGCGATCAGGCCGTAGGCCAGGACGACAATCGCAGCGCCCAGGGGAATGTCCAGGAGGACGCGCGAGGGGATCAACCCGATCGAAGCGGGGCCCTGATGGCGGTGCCGCAGGATCAGGACAACCGCAGTGATCCAGCCTACGCTACGGAGGGCCACCGTGGGCAGGAGCATGGCGCGGCGAAACTCGTCTTTGAGCGCCTCGGAGGGCTCGCCGAGTTCGCCGAAGCTGATGACCGCCAGCGTGCGGATGACGACGACGATGAGGATCTCGACAGCGATGCCCAGGACTGCGAACCTCGCCAGATCGCCCCAGGCCATGCGGCGAGACTCGTCCGGGAGCAGGAGGCGATCGGGCGGCACGGTGTAGACGGGCGGCAAGTAGACCGGGCGGGCGAAGGGCACGTGCGGCGCAGCGCCGTCGGGACCCGCGGCGGGAGCGGCCGCTCCCATGCCTTGCATCTCATCCATAGTGCCTGTACCGCCGGGGGTTCGCGGAGTTGTCGCCCGAGGATCCGGCCACGATACGGCCATCGGAGCGGGAGGGATTCGAACCCTCGGTGCAGTTGCCCGCACACCGCATTTCCAGTGCGGTCCCTTCAGCCACTCGGACACCGCTCCACAAATCGCTATAAGTCACGTAGCGACAATATGTTATGTCAAAAACGCCCTCCGGGCAACATCACCCGTTGACCTATTCACTGACCCAAACTGATCACTTTCCGCGGGCTACCGTGAAGCGCCGCCCGCAGAGTTTCCCAGTTCAGGCGAGCAGCTGCAAGGCTGCCTTCTCATCGGGGGCGAACTTGAAGAGCTTGGTGAGTTTGGTGATCTCGAAGACCTGCATGAGTTCCTTGCGCAGGCCGCAAATGACCAGCGTGCCCTTGATGAGGGCGGACTTCTTGTGCAGGTTGACGAAGACGCTGATCGCGGCGGAGGCCAGGAACTGCACCTTCGTACAGTCCACGACGAGCTTCTTGCGATCCATCTGGTCGACCAGGCGGTAGAGTTCCTGCCCCAGGGCATCAAGCTGCTGGGACTCCAGAAGCCGTGAATCCTGGAGCGTCACTAGGGTCACATCGCCCAGCCGCTGAATCATCACATTGTTCGTGCCCATTGGTCCCCTCATCTGCCTTAGGGATTGCCGTCGTCGGGCGTCTCCCCTCCTCTAATGCTGCGGCCGGCGCCGTTCAATCGAATGATCCTCGCCGTGCGGCTGTGGGTCAAGGTTGCGTGCGCAGATTGGGGCCTGAGCGCGGATCCGCGCCTTCAAAACCGGCATTCGCGAATCCGATCTAGAACCGCTGGCGGGTTGCCTGAGCGACTTTGTCGAGAGCGTCCACGAAGGCGGCGATGCGCAGGGGCGTGCCGCCCTCCACACTGCGGGTGTACACACTGCGCCAGGCGCGAAGCATGCGCGCTTCCAGCTCCAGATTGACCTTCTCGTGGGTCCAGTTGAACTGCTGGAGGTTCTGGACCCACTCGAAGTAGGAGACGGTCACGCCGCCGGCGTTGGCCAGGATGTCGGGCACCACGGGAATCCCGCGGGCGTGGAGCTTTTCGTCGGCGTGCGGAGTGATGGGCGAGTTAGCCGCCTCGATGATCAGCCTGGCTCGCACGCCGTCCACGTTGCGGCGGGTGATGGCCCCTCCGAGGGCCGCGGGGATCAGCACATCCACGTCAAGAGCGAGCAATCCCTCGTTGTCGATGGCCCGGGCGCCTTTGAATCCGCAGACGGAGCCGGTGGACTTACAATGCTCAACTACTCTCGGGATGTCCAAACCGCCTTCGCTCCAGATGCCGCCCACAACGTCGGAGACGGCGACGATCTTCGCTCCGAGCTGATGCATGAGGATGGCCGTCCACGAGCCGACGTTGCCGAAGCCCTGAATGGCCACGGACGCGCCTTTGAAGTTGATGTGATAGGCCTTGCACGCTTCCTGGGTGATGATGGTCACTCCGCGCCCGGTGGCTTCCTCGCGACCCAGCGACCCGCCGAGGTTCACCGGCTTGCCGGTGACGATGGCGGGGGTGTAGCCGTGCTTCTTGCCGTACTCGTCCATGATCCAGGCCATGGTCTGGGCGTTGGTGCCTGCATCCGGCGCGGGGATGTCGCGATACGGGCCCAGAGCCATGTCGATCTTCTGCGTGAAGCCGCGGGTGAGGGCTTGCAGCTCCTTGCGGCTCATTTTCGTGGGGTCGCAGGTCACGCCGCCCTTCGCCCCGCCGAAGGGCAGATCCACGATCGCGGTTTTCCAAGTCATCAGGGCGGCGAGCGAGCGCACTTCGCTGAGGTCGACTTCGTGGTGATAGCGGATGCCGCCCTTATACGGGCCGCGCACGCCGTTGTACTGCACCCGATAGCCGTGGAACATTTCGAGATGTCCGTCGTCCATGCGCACCGGCACCTGCACCACCAGCTCGCGATAGGGCGTGCGGAGCAGAAGCTGAATCTCGTCCTCGAGCTTCATGTGCTCGGCGGCGATCAGGAACTGCTCATCGGTGATGCGGTTGAAATCAACGTGCGAGGCGGCAGCGGGAAGCTTCTTCTCAGTAACCGGCGCGGCAGCGGCGCGCGGCGGAGTGGCGACGGCAGGCATGGACTGGCCCTTTCATCCGGCGAACGAACTCGGTGGGACTATCGACCGGGCGACCGGATCAGTCCATGCGGGTTCTTGCGGCCCGATAAAGCGAACGTGATCACGCGCCGGTGCGCCGCGAGGCACGGATATCGGGCGACGGCACGCGCACGCTCCACGCCAGGCCCAGCAGCTCCAGGACGCGAATCACCAGGTAGCTGAAATCGAACTCCCACCAGCGCAGGCCATGCCGCGCCGAGGCAGGAAAAGCATGGTGATTGTTGTGCCAGCCTTCACCCAGGGCCAGCACTCCGCAAAGGAAGTTGTTGCGGCTCTCGTCCGCGCTTTGGAACGGGCGAGTGCCCCACAGGTGACAGACGGAGTTGATGCTCCAGGTCACGTGGTGAACAAGGAATATCCGAGCCAGGCCGCCCCAGAGAAAGCCGAGCAGCGCCCCGGTCCATGTCCCGGTCAGCAGCGCCCCCAGTCCGGTGGGGATAAGCAACCCCAGGAGAACCCAGACGCCAAAGAGGCGGCTGACGGCGCGGAGCAGCCGGTCGGCGTGCAAGTCGCGCACGTAACGCATGAGATTCGCCGGGCTGGGTGCGAACATCCATCCCACGTGCGCATGCCACCAGCCCGCAATCACTCCGCGTGCGCCGCCTCCATAGTGGTGCGGGGAGTGCGGATCGCCGGGTTCGTCGCTGAGCTGATGGTGCCGGCGATGCATCGCCGCCCAGCGCAGGAGGGAACCCTCCACGGACATTGATCCCAGCACGCCGAGGATGAACTTCACCGGGCGTACGGTCTCGAAAGAGCGATGCACAAAAAGCCGGTGATAGCCGACGGTGATCCCCAGCCCTGAGGCTAGATACATGCCGATCAGCAGCGAGAGTTCCACCCAACTGAATCCCCAGCCCCACAGCGAGGCAATGGCGATGATCAAGCCCACAAAGGGAATCACCACACCAGCCAGGGTGACCACGCGTTGCCCCCGAAGGGACCTAGGGAACGGAACGGTCAGGTCTTGGTGCATCTGGGCGCGCATTCTCCATTTATCGAGAAAACGGGATCGTTGACGCCAGAGATTCTTGTACCCGAAAGCGACTTGCAGGTTGCCGCCCGCGCTGCGCATCCTGCATCAAAAAGAGGAGGCCCCTTTCGGGGCCTCGAAAAAGTCTGGTGATACTACTTAGTACCGACGGTTCGCACCGGCATAGCCGCCGCGGCTCTCTTTGGGGCGAGCCTCATTGACCTTGAGGGCCCGGCCGTCGTGTTCCTTGCCGTCCAAGGCGCTGATGGCGGCCGCCGCCTCCGCGTTCGAGCTCATCTCCACGAAACCGAAGCCTTTGCTTTGCCCGGTATCGCGATCGGTGATCACCTGCGCGGACTCCACCGTTCCGTGCGGCGCGAACAACTGTTCCAGGTCGGTCGTCGAGACCGAATAACCCAGATTTCCGACATACAACTTTTTGCCCATGCAACGTTTCTCCTGTTCAAGGGCGAATCCGACCCAACACATTCACTTTCAGGGTCAGCATGAAAGAGGCCGACAATCGGCCCAAGGCAGGAAAAGCGAGAGAGGCAGCAACGCCGTGCTTTTCAGAAAGCCACGGCCACAAACCGGTCCACAGATCCAACCGCAATGTATTATACGACGCAGCTGAACCCAAGGCAAGCCACACATCGGAACGTCATCCCAAAATGCGAAGATGGGGGCAATGGGCCGTTCGGCGAGCTAGCGCAGGCAAAGCTTGGCGGCCTTTGTGCCGGTGGTGTCGAGAGTGCGTCCAGCCAGCAGCTCGGATGCCCCGGCATCGAGCACTAGGACGGTGCGTCCCTTGTGGGCGAAGACCGTGTCCCCATCCGCCGGACGATCAAACTGCAGCTTCCAGCCGCGGCGTTTCCGTACGAACCGCATGGCCGCGTCCTCCTTGCCATGCTTATGATCAAGCTTCTTGGCCAGACGAGCGCCGGCGGTCTCGGTGAGGGTGAACATGCGTTTTCTCGCTCCCGGTAGGTTCGCGTCGAAGCTGCCTAGCGGCTCAAGGACCGGGGACGGTGCCACCGCTTTCGACGTTAAGGCATGTGAATCGTACGCAAACGCACGACCTCGGAAGAGTCAATCAGAGATTGATCACCACAACATCATAGCCGATCCGCGGGGAAATGTACAGCATCCCACGGTTACGGCTGCTCGATGCCGTCCACGAAGTCCGAGCGGAGGACCACGACACCCTGTTCATCGTAGCTGAGCAAGGGACCCTGGCGTTTCCCCTCGACGAATTCGACTTCCAGACGCTTCTTGCCGTTCATGTGCCACTCAGTATAGGGGCCGTGCCAGACGCCCCGCTTCATGTGCCACTCGGTCTGGGGGGTCCCGTCGGCGAAGAAGGTAGCCCACTTGCCGTCCTCGATTCCATCGACGTACTGGCCCTGTGACCATACGCGCCCATCGATATACCAGGTGGTTCGCGGCCCGTGGGGCTCGTCGTGCGCAAAGCCCTGTTCCGCTTTCTTCTGCCCGGTTTCGTACCAGAGGGTGGTCAGACCGTGGCGCACGAAGTTGCCGTCGGCATCACGATAGCCTTCCGTGCGGCTCTTCATGTTGCCGTTGGGATACTTTTGCTCCTGAGCCTCAATCGGGCCCGGCGTGGGTGACGCCGCAACCTTCGAGTCATCAGGGCGGGGTTTGCCCGGCGCGGCCTCGGTCCTCGTGGGTTCATTCTTCGCGGGCTGGCTTGCGGCGGAACGAACAGAGGGCTTGTCTGCAGCCGCAGCGTCGGACGGTGCCGGCGGCGCCTGCGTCTGGCACGCGGACAACACCACTGCCAGAAATGCAACGGCGAGAACTCGAGCACTTAACGCCGAAGTGTAGCGTCGCCCCTTGTGGGCGACGCTTGAAGTCAAGCGCCGGGGACAAGCCCCGACACTACACCTGACCGGTCGATGCCCTTGCGACATCATCTTTTCGAATCTGCTCATGGAACCTCTCATCAATCAGGACACCCGTCGATAGACGCTGTCCATGAACGGCGCCCAGTTCTTTCCGTCCTGGGAGCGCTCCATCTTGAACTTGAAACTAGTGGGCGAGTCGAACTCGTAGGTGAACCGGCCGTGGCCCATCGCGTGGGTGTGGACGAAGGTGAGCTTGCCCTCCCACGTGCCCAGCGCCGGCGGGCCCGGATCGACGCCCATCACGTCGAACCAGTGCATGGTGTATCGCTGCTGCATGCCGTCGTAGCCGAACACGCCGTGGCCGCGGTAGGTCACCTTGCCGCCGCGCTCCTGCGCACAATCGCAGAGCACGAAGAACCCGTCGAGGTCCATGCGGCAGTTCATTTTCGTCGCGGCGGTTCCGCCCTTGGGATCCCAGGGGGCGGGATGAATCGTATCCTCGCTGGCCCACTGGCCCACGAAGGCCGACAGCTTCTTATGCTGTTCACCGAGCGTCGGCATCTGCATGGCTTACTCCTCCCTCTCCCGCCGCCATCATCGCACTATTGGGCCCGCGGATCAACGACCGCGAAGGGTTACCGAGGCAGGCTCCTCGTGCGGGGCGAGGACGCGCCCGATGACGGCGGCTGCGCGTGTATTCCGCCCCTGCAGGGCCGACACCAGGGCGTCAACGCGATCCTGTCGAACGGAAAGCAGCAGCCCGCCGGAGGTCTGGGCGTCGGCGAGGACCTTGACCAGCGTTTCATCCACGTTGTCGGCGGCGAAGCCCTCGGCGAGGTGCTCAAGGTTAGACTTGTGCGCCCGCGTGACCACGCCGGCGCGGGCAAGTTCCAGGGTGCGCTCCAAGAGCGGGACTTTTCCGGCGTCGATCTCGACGGCCACGCCGCTGGCCTGGGCCAGTTCGAAGGCGTGGCCGATGAGGCCAAAGCCGGTGATGTCCGTGCAAGCGTGCACGCCGACTTCCAAAGCCGCCTCGCAGGCGCCCTTGTTGAGGTCGGCCATGACATCGATGGATTCGGCGAGATCATCCTGCGAGATCATGTCTTTCTTGGCCGCGGTGGTCAGCACGCCGCTGCCGATCGGCTTGGTCAAAACGAGAACATCGCCGATCTGGGCGCCTCCGTTGGTGAGGATCTTTTCCGGATGCACGATGCCGGTGACGGCCAGGCCGAACTTGATCTCCGTGTCGCGCACGCTGTGTCCGCCGGCGACCACCGCGCCGGCCGCCGTCACCCGCTCCGCGCCGCCGCGGAGGATTTCGCCCAGGACCTCGACAGGCACATCCTTGTCCGGAAAGCCCACGATGTTGAGCACCGTCACCGGGCGCCCGCCCATGGCGTAGACGTCGGACAGGCTGTTGGCCGCCGCGATCCGCCCGAACTGGTACGGGTCGTCCACGAGCGGCGGGAAGAAATCCACGGTCAGGACCAGGGCCGTGGAGGCATCCAGTTTGTACACGCCCGCGTCGTCGAAGTGGTCCGTGCCCACCAGCAGGTTGGGATCGACCGGACGGGGCAGGCTGCGCACGACCTGCGCCAAGGCTCCCATAGGGAGCTTGCCGGCTCAACCGGCACAGCTCGCGTAGTCCGTCAGCCGGATTTTCCGTGCGGGTGTCATGCCGACCAGTATACCGGACCCTTGCCGCCGCGGGCACACTCTTGCGTGACCCCGCGATACATCGGTGTGACCTTTGCCGTTGACAAGGCCGGGGGGCGCAGTACCCTGCCGGTCCTCGGGCAGCAGACGACATTTAATCGCTTGGAGGACGAAACATGGCACAACTGTTCAAGGATATAAGCGGCGCGATCGGGCGCACCCCCCTCGTGAAGATCAACCGCATCATCAACGCGCCGGCGACGGTCTACGCCAAGCTCGAGTTTCAGAATCCCCTCTCGAGCGTCAAGGACCGGATCGGGGCGGCGATGATCGACGCCGCGGAGCGCGACGGGCGCATCAACCGCGACACCACCATTATCGAGCCGACCTCCGGAAACACCGGCATTGCCCTGGCCTTTGTGGCCGCTGCCCGCGGGTACAAGCTGACCCTGACCATGCCCGAGAGCATGTCCATCGAGCGCCGGGCGATCCTCAAGGCCCACGGGGCCCAGCTCGTGCTCACGCCCGCCGCCGAAGGTATGAAGGGCGCCATCGCCGCCGCCGAGCGCCTCGTGCGTGAGACGGCCAACTCCTTCATGCCCCAGCAGTTCGAGAATCCCGCCAACCCGGAGATCCACCGCCGCACCACGGCCCTGGAAATCTGGAACGACACCGAAGGCAAGGCCGACATTCTGGTGTCAGGCATTGGCACGGGCGGCACCATCACCGGCGTGGGCGAGGTCATCAAGAGCAAGAAGCCCTCGTTCAAGTGTATCGCCGTGGAGCCGACCAACTCCCCCGTGATCAGTCAGAAGCGCGCCGGTCAGCCCCTCCAGCCCGGCAAGCACATGATTCAAGGCATCGGGGCCGGGTTCATCCCCAAGGTGCTCAACCTCGAAGTCATCGATGACGTGATGCAGGTCTCCAACGAAGACGCGTTCGCCTGGGCCCGCCGCGCGGCCAAGGAAGAGGGCATCCTCTGCGGAATCTCCTCCGGCGCTGCCCTGTGCGCCGCTGACCGGATTGCCCACATGCCGGAGAACAAAGGCAAGACGATCATCTGCGTCCTGCCCTCGGGCGGCGATCGCTATATCTCCACCCCGCTATTCGCGGAGTAGGACGTTCGGCGAAGCACCACCAGACGGAATGAATCCGGTTTAGGCGCCCGGTGATAGAGCGCTTGCGCCTCAGCGAATCCTCCAGCGGCTGGCGGCGGCTGGCGTCTGAAACGGCCGGCTCGTGCATCCACGAGAGGAGTTACATGTCAGTTATCTGTGAGGTTCGCTGTAACTCTTTGCCCCGCATGAACTTGTGCTCCATAGGTAGGATGCCACAATCTATTGTGGTTATCGTTTGACAAACCCCGATAATTGGTGTAGGATTACTCTTGCCCGCCAAGGCCGTGAGAAGGGCTCGGATTGGCACGGCCGGGCAAGGACACAGGGTCGTAGAACAGGTCTGGGACGCATTCGGGCAGGCGGTCGGTGGTGGCGAGAGTGGGTCATTTTCGCACGAAGTAGCCCGGCTTTTTTCGCCGGTGGAGGCGTGGCGGTCATGGCGGAAACGGCGGTTCGTGGCGGTGGCTTGAGTGTTACGGATGACACGCGGAGTGAGGGCCTCGGGTTCTCGGAGAATGCACTGCGCGTATTACGCGCCCGCTATCTGAAAAAGGATGAGCAGGGTCGCTGCACGGAAACGCCCGCGGAACTGTTTCGGCGGGTTGCTCGCGCGATTGCCGATGCCGAAACAATGTACAGCAGCAATCCTGCGGTGCGCAGCGAGTGGGAGACCCGATTCTACGACCTGATGGTGTCGCGGCGGTTCATGCCCAACAGTCCCACGTTGATGAACGCGGGCCGCGAAATGGGCATGCTGAGCGCGTGTTTCGTGCTCCCGGTTCGCGACAGCATCGGGGACATCTTCGACTCCATCAAGCAGACCGCCTTGATCCAGAAAGCCGGTGGCGGAACCGGCTTCGCCTTTGACGAACTGCGCCCCACCGGCGATTACATCAGCTCCTCGGGCGGTACGACCAGCGGACCGATTTCCTTCTGGCGGGCCTTTTCGGAGGCCACCAACGCCATCCAGCAGGGGGCCTTCCGCCGCGGGGCCAACATGGGGATGATGAATATCCATCACCCCGACATCCTCAAGTTCCTCCACGCCAAGGAGGACCTCACTCAGTTCACCAACTACAACATCTCCGTGAAGGTCTCCGACGAGTGGATGGAGGCCTTCTTGAAGGACCCGAACTCTCCGCACGTCGTGAGGAACCCCCGGACTGGGCGGACGTACCTCCTGCCCAAGAATCTCGAGGTCTGGAAGTACGACCTCCGCAGCCTGCCGGAAATCAAGGAAGGCCAGCCGTTGCCTGACGGTGAGTTCTACACCCGCAAGGAAATCTGGGACATCATCGTCAACAACGCCCACCGCACGGGCGAGCCCGGCGTGGTTTACATCGACCGGATCAACGAGTTCAACCCCACGCCCCACGTGGGACGGATCGAGGCGACCAACCCCTGCGGGGAGCAGCCTCTGTTGCCCTATGAAGCGTGCAACTTGGGCAGCATCAACTTGGCCGAGTTCGTCCATGACGGGCCTCGCGGCGTGCCCACCGTGGACTGGGACGGGCTGCGCGAGACCGTGCATGAATCCACGCGGTTCCTGGACAACGTCATTGACGTCAACAAGTACCCCCTCCACGAAATCGACACCATCTGCAAGCTGAACCGCAAGATCGGCCTGGGGGTGATGGGCTTTGCCGATGCCCTTTTCAAGCTGGGCGTGGCCTACAACAGCGACGAGGGCGTGGCCTGGGGCGAACGCTTCATGCGCTTCGTCGATGAAGAATCGCACAACTACAGCGAGAAGCTATCCAACGAGCGCGGCTGCTTCCCCAACTGGCGGGGCAGCATTTACGACACGAAATTCCACCGCCCGATGCGGAACGCGACCTGCACCACGGTCGCGCCGACGGGCACAATCAGCATCATTGCCGGATGCGCGGGAGGCATCGAGCCTCTCTACAGCCTGGCCTTCTTCCGCAACGTGCTGAAGGGGCAGGCCGAGGGGCAGACCCCGATGATCGAGATCAATCCGATCTTCGAATCCACCGCCCGGCAGCAAGGGTTCCTTAGCGAGGGATTGATGGAGCGGCTTGCCACGGACGGCACCCTCGCTAAGTTGACGGACATCCCTGACGACGTTCGCCGCGTCTTCGTCTGCGCCCACGACATCGCGCCTCCCTGGCACATGCGTATGCAGGCCGCCTTCCAAAAGCACTGCGACGCATCCATCTCCAAGACCATCAACTTCCCGGAGACCGCCACGGTCGACGACGTCGAGTCCATCTATCGCATGGCCTACGAGCTGCGCTGCAAGGGCGTGACCGTGTATCGCAACGGCTGCCGTAAGAATCAGCCCATGGCCCTGAAAAACAGCGACCAGGTTCACGCCAAGGCGACGGCCGGCGAAGCGCAGTCGAAGTCTGCAATCAGGCCGCTGGAGCCTTCCACGTTGCCTGAAATCTGCGCCGGCATTCGCGTCCGGCAGCTCACCCCCTTCGGCAACATGCACATCAATCTCACCGTCGATCCCAAGACCGACCGGGAGCTGGAAGTCTTCGCCCAGCTCGGCAAGGGCGGCGATCTGGCCAACAGCGATCTGGAGGCCATCTGCCGGATGATCAGCCTGTGGCTGCGTTCGGGCGGCAACCTGCAGCACGTCGTGAACCAGCTGCACTCCATCGGATCGAGCCTCCAAGTCTCGACCAAGGAAGGCAAGATCATGAGCCTCGGGGATGGCTTGGCCCGTGGCCTGAAGAGGTACCTCGAGGCCAAGCGGCAGTGCGGGCTTAAGTCCCTGCTCATGGGGGAGGCGGAGATCGACCCCACCGGACGGGGGCAGACACCCAAGGACGGCAATGGCCACGGCAATGGGCACGGGAATGGCCATGGCCGTGGGAACGGTCATGGGAACGGCCACCACGGACATGAGGCCGGCGCCGAGGAGCACCCAACCGCCGCCCCGTCCCGTTTCGATGCCCGGGGCATGCAGTGGCAGCAGACCCAGTACAAGGTCCGCTGCCCCGACTGCCAGGGTGAGCTTCACTTTAGCGAAGGCTGCATGGCCTGCGAGGCTTGCGGCTTCTCCAAGTGCTGAGCCGGGTTGTCTTGTCCGGTAACAGACTTTTTCGGTTTCGGGGGTATAATTGTGTTGACGAGCGAAAGCTCGCGGCTAGATTTGGCCGATAGTACTGCGCGAACGCGGGATTACGGCTGTATGAACAAAAGCCTACCTCGTTCGTAAAAACGATTGATTCCGGAGGTCGGCCGAAAGGCCGGATCCAAGCGAAGTACCAGGCTTCTTTCCCCTCCGGAAAGCACCGTTTCGCCTTAGGGTGAGCGGTGCTTTCTTTTTGGGCCCGCCTTGGCGGCCCCAGGCGGCTGCGGAAATACCCTCGATTTTTGGCCCGCTTGCCCTTGGGCAGCCGATCGCTATACTCACCGGGCTCAGGCTTCAATTGTTCCAGGGCATGGGGCTTGAGGACGGCTGGCCAGGCCTGCCGAAGAGGGAGTTTATGTATGGCCGTGCGGATAAAGCTTAAGAAGGTCGGGCGACGGCACCAGCCATCCTTTCGCCTGACCGCCGTCGATCGGCGGCGATCGCGGGACAGCCGGATTATCGAAGAGTTGGGCAGCTATCAGCCCGACTTCCCTCGCGAAGAGCAGCAGGTTCACCTCAATCGTGAGCGGATCGAATACTGGCTCAGCGTCGGCGCCCAGCCGACGGACACGGTCCGGCAAATCCTCAAGAAGAGCGGTTTCGCGGTGAAGGGCGATTAGGAACCACGCGGTGCGGCATGCGGATCGACGTATTGACACTCTTTCCGGAAGTGCTCAAGCCGTTTGTCTCGACGAGCATCGTCGGGCGGGCGGCGGAGCGAGGACTGGTGTCGATTCGCGCAACCAGCTTTCGGGACTTCGCTCTCGACCGGCATCGCAGCGTCGATGACCGTCCCTTCGGGGGCGGGCCCGGCATGGTGCTCATGTGCCAGCCGGTCTTCGACGCCCTCGAACATGTAGAAGCTCAAACCGATCCCTCCCAACCTCAAGCCAAGCCCCTTCGAATCCTGCTTACTCCCCAAGGCGAACAACTGACGCAACCCATCGTTTCCGAGCTTGCCGCCGCCCCGTGGCTGGTGCTGATTTGCGGACACTACGAGGGCTTTGATGAGCGTATCCGCGAAGGGCTTGGCGCTCGAGAGATCTCCATCGGCGACTACGTGCTTTCGGGCGGCGAATCTGCGGCCATGGTCATCATCGATGCCGTGGTTCGCCTGCTCCCCGGGGCGCTGGGCGATGAAACGTCAGCCGTGGAGGAGTCCTTTGCGGGGGGCGTCCTGGAGTATCCGCAATACACTCGGCCACGCGAGTTTCGCGGGATGGCCGTTCCCGAAGTCCTGCTTTCAGGCGACCACGCCAGGATTGCCGCATGGCGCCGCGAGCAGGCTATCCGAAAAACACTAAAACGCCGGCCTGATTTGCTGGAAGGCAACGACGAGCCGTCCCCCTCATCTCGTTTGAATCGTCGCGCATTCTGTGATCGCACCGTTGTTTCCAGATCCGAGCGCGAAAGACCCCTACCGCCGCCCTCTTTCCGGGAGCCGGTGGTCGTACGTGGAGCCATGCGATGAGTCAGTTGTTGGAATTGGTCGAGAAGTCGTATCTGAAACCCTCACCGCCCGAGTTTCACGTCGGCGACACGGTGGATGTCCTGTGCCGGATCGTGGAGGGCGAAAAGGAACGCATCCAGACCTTCGGCGGTGTGATCATTGCCCGCCAGGGTCGGGGGCTCAACGAGTCGTTCACCGTTCGACGCATTGTCGGCAACGAGGGTGTGGAGCGTAAGTTCCTCCTGCACTCGCCGGCGATCGTGGACGTGAAGGTCCGGCGGCGCGGGCGCGTCCGTCGGGCGAAGCTCTATTACCTGCGTCAGCGAATCGGGAAGGCCCGCAAGCTGCGTGAACTTCGCATTTCTCACAAGAAGGCTCCCCAGGCTGAGCTGGCGGCGGAACCCGCGGCCATGGCCGGCTGATCGCCAAGCCCTCGGCGCCCTGGGTGAGCGTCTGGCCGCCAGGCACCTGAAGCGCGGGGGTCTGCGCGTTCTCGTTCGCAACTTCGATTCTCCTGCCGGGCAGATCGACCTCATCGCCTCGCGGGGCGAGACGCTCGTCTTCGTGGAGGTCAAGACCCGCACCCATGAGGAGGCCGGCGACGACGACGGCGAACTGCCCGTCAGGCAGTTTCAGCGCGAGCAGATCGCCCGTGCTGCCCGGTACTTCTGCCTCCAGCCCGCCGCCCGCCACCGTCCCTGCCGGTTCGATGTCATCACCGTGGCACTCCTTCCCGGAGGCACTACGAAGATTGAGCACGTGGAAGATGCCTGGCAGCCCGGGGCCGCGCGGTCCTCTCGTTGAACGGCAGGGAGACAGGATACGCCTATGGGCCTGATCGATTCCCACGCGCACCTGACCTACGACGACTTCGCCGGGCGGATCGAGGACGTGCTGGCCCGCTGCGATGCGGCCGGGGTGGACCGCGTGATCACCATCGGGACGTCGCTGGAGGACGCCCGACGCGCGATTGTGTTGTCACGGCAATACCCGGCGCGCATTCAACCGGCGATCGGGTTTCACCCCCACGAAGCCGACAAAGTGACCGAGGATCAGCTCGTGGCCATGGCCGAACTGTGGCGGGATCCCGTGGTGGTTGCCTGCGGGGAAATGGGTCTCGACTACCACTACGATTTCGCTGCCCGTGAGAGCCAACGCGACGTTTTCGGGCGTCAACTGGCGCTGGCCGCTCCCTTTGGAAAGCCGATCATCGTCCATGGTCGCGAGGCCCTGGAGGACATCGTGCCCATGCTCCTGGACGCCGGGTACGAGAATAAGCGCGTGGTGTTCCATTGCTTTACCGGCACGCCCAGCGAGGCCGAACGCATCGCGGCGCACGGCTGGCGGATTTCCTTCACCGGCATCGTGACCTTCCCCAAATCCGACGAGCTGCACACAATCGCCCGCGACTACCCGGCCGACAAACTGATGGTGGAGACCGACTCACCGTACCTGTCGCCTGTGCCCGTCCGCGGGCGCCGTCCCAACGAGCCCGCGCATGTAGCCCACATTGCGCGATTTCTCGCTGAGTTGCGGCACACGCCGTATGAAAGGTTTGCCAGCCAGTCCGCCCGCAGCACGATTGAGTTCTTTGGCCTTTAGTCGTCAGTGTCATTCGACGACTCCCTTCGGGACGCCCGGCTCCGTCGGCGGGCTCAACCGCCAGACATTTCGGAAAGGCGTGAACTGGCGACCATGCCCCGGGCCTGGCATGCGCGCCAGGAAGATCGGACGCTCGCCGAACTGTTGAGCCATGCGCAGCCAGTTGCCGGGCTGGGCGATCACGACATCGACATCGGGGCGGTGTGCGCGGAACTCACGCTCGTACAGCAAGGGAGGGGCGAAGGTCCAATGGGAGAAGATGACCGCGCTGTCCGGAAAGGTAGCCAGGTCCGCGTCGCGGAGATAGTCCGTGGCGTCGATATGCTCACCGTAGTCCCGGCGCTCCGGGAACTCCAACAGCGTATATGCGAGCACGATGGCGATGACGCCCACGGCAAGGCCGTTCTGCTCGCTGCGGGCACGACTCGCGACCAAGGCCCCGAGGGAGGTGGCCGCCACGATGGTCAGAGGAATCAGCAAGGGGAGCAGATCGGCGGCTTGCCCATAGTCCTTGTAGGCGAGTATGAAAAACGTCCCCTGCATGGCGATGCCGCACAGCGCAATGGCCGTCGCTGCACATCGCCGAAAGACGAGCAGGGTGCCGATCCCGATGATCATCGCCGCCGCCAAAGGAGCGGCGCGGTGATAACCCGCCAGTTCGTAGCGTAGCCACGTGAGCTTGGCCCGCACTTGCTTCCAGGAGTTGCCCGCGCGGTAATGGAACTCTCTGGCCGTCGCCATCCAGACCACACGCTGGAGCTTGGCGACCGGCCCGGCGTCGCTGCGCGGCAATTCCGGCGTCTCTCGTTGATGGTGCTCGATGTAGTTGTATCGCGTCTGCGGGGTATCGCGGACGTACAAGTAACCGAGGGAGTAGATGACCGGGAGTGTAGCCCACGCAACGAGCGTCACGAAAGCGCGCAGCGCCGGCCTCCATCCTGACTCCCATCGCCGCCGACTCAGCCACCAGCCCAGCACGAAGAACGGGGCCGCCAGGAGGACAGGCGGTCGATTAACCATGGCCACAGCGTACAGGAAGGCAGCGACGTAGAGGCTTCGCTTCCGCCCCGTGCAGGCGTAATGAGTCAGGGCGTAAACGGAGGCCGTGAGGAAGGCGATGGAAAAGATGTAGACCTCCGGCGTGATGAGGTTCTGCCAGAAGCGGGAGTGGCTGGTCAGGAGCCAAGCGATAGCGCACGCGACCCAGGGGTGCGTTCCCAGCCTGATGCTGATCATTGCGCAGAGGACCAGAACGAGGACGCCAACGGCCATGCACCCCGCGGAGACGAGATAGGCCGGATCAATGCCCGGGAAGTACGTGAATAGATGCGCCAGGTTAATGTATGCGGGATACCCGGGCGAATGCGAGACGCCCAGCACGCTGGCCGCGAGTTGCAGTTCTCCCGCATCGCCTTGACATACCCCCGGTGGCAAGCGGGGGGCGGCCACCACAACCACCATGCAGGCCAGCAGCAGGACGGGCGCCCAATCCGCCCAACTCAGGCGCCGCCACGGCAACAGCCCGCCCGCCGTGGGTAGACGGGCGTCCTCCGCTCTGCTTGGCTCTTCCGGTGCCACGATGAGAGCGCTGCGACGATCGCGTTACTTGAGCCTGTACTTCCCGGCGCTCGGCTCGACGTTCAAGCCGGCCTCCTTGAGGTGATTGAGGTAGCGGAAGATGGTCCGGCGGGACGCACCGGTGGCCCTCTTCATCTCATCGATGGTCGCGCCTTTCTTGAGGAGCGTCGTCAGTTGCTGGTGCCGGCCACTGACCGACTTGTTGCTGCGCATGCTCTTGATGAGCGAGAGAGCAGTCTTCTTCTGCTGGGCGCTGGTGAACCCGCCCTTCGCCGCGGCGAACTCCAGGGCCCGCAGGATCGTCTGGGTCTGCGTATAACTTGTGCTCTGCACGGAACGTACCTCCCATTCGGGGCCGGGTTCTCCGACTCCTCGTCGGGCATCCTAGCCGCCTCGCGGGGTTTGGCAACAGCGCCACCGGCTGGCACAGGGACACGGCTTGGCACTCGGCTTGAAGCCCCGGGATTTAGCCTCAGGTAGCGTACCGCGGCCTAATGTCTTACTGTACATGATGTTATGGCTTGCGTGGGCCAGACTCGCCGTCACGAACGGGGACCGGCCAGGTCGTGAACTTGCTGAAACGATCCCTTTTTCGCGCTTTCGTCAGCGGCATTCGCCTGTACCAGCGCTTGTTTCTGGACCTGCGCTTGACGAGGGAAGGGTACATTCCCGCAGGACCGAAGATCTTCGTCACCAACCACATCAGCACCACGGACCCGTACTGGGTGCTGCCGCTCTTCGGCGAGCCGGTACACATCATCATCGGCCCCGGCTACCACTCGAAGCTCATGGGCCGGGTCTATGACTGGTTCGAACAGATCAACGCCATGCCCGCCCATCGCCACACGGTGGTGGAAAAGGCCGTCGCCTACCTGCAACGCGGCGAATCCGTCTACACGGCGCCGGAGGGGGACCTGCAGACACCCGGCCGGCTCGGGCGTTTCTTTCCCGGTGTCGGCCGGATCTACCGGCGCAGCCGGGCCCCGATCATTCCCCTCGGCCTGCATGCTCCGTGCCATGCCATCAGGGAGTATCCTAATCTGGATCTGGTCGTCGATGGGCGTCGCTACCGAACCGTTGTGGTCATGCGGGGACCGTTCCACGTGAATATTGGCCGGCCTTTCTCTCCCGCCGTTCGCGAGGACCTGGATGAAGACGCCGACGCTTTACGGATCGCGGATGATGTGCGTGGTCAGATCAGCCGTCTCATCGAGGAAGTGCGCACCGTCGGCGAGTGATCGGATCACTGCTACTTCCCGGTGCGCGGCGTCCGGCGCACGCGTTGTTCGACTAGCGCGCCCTCCCGGAAGAGCCGAGTCAGCTCCACGTGTCGGCCACCTTCGATGAAGATGGGGGCGGCCGGCGGGATGCCGTATCTCATGCTGCTGCCCGGCAAAGGCGACTGGCACACAACGGCCACGCAGGGGAGCAGGCAATCCACGCGGTCGCGGATGCGGATCGCGTCATCCTCGAAGTTGACCTCTCGCTCGAAGTGGTCGTGGAGGTGTGGGTGAAAGCCGTGTTCACCGCCGCCCTCGACGGTTACGGGCTCGATGTCCGGAAGCGCCGCACGCCGTCGGCGCAGCCAGCCCGCACCCTGGGCGCGGTGACCGGCCATCCGCCGCAAGACGCCACGGGAGATCAGGCCGCGATCCAGAAACCGAACGGCCTCGACTCGCGTGGCGTGCCCGCTGGACTTGATGCCGTGCGAGTGGACGACGGCCACGCCGGGATCATCCAAAACCGTCCCGTCCCGCCAGACAATATGGAGTGCTCCACCTCGCCGGCCCTCCACGACGGCTCGGTAGGCAGCGGTCTCCTCAATCCAGAAACCCGCCCGCGGCAACGACTCATTCGCGTGAGCGGTGGTCTCGGGGGTATGGGCAACGGTGGTCGGTGCAACCATGACCGCGAACATGAGACTCACGCCAGCTTCGGACGACTCACCGGCCGCGCCGACGTCAGCTTGCAGGAGCCGATGGAACTCACGGCACTGTCGCGCCAGGACCGCGGCCTCTCCAACCCTGCCGGCCAGGAGTTCCAAGCCGTACGGGCCGACGATCCCCAAAGGTCCGGCCGCGATTTCCCGGGGCTGGGGGCCCACGATTCGTCGGGCGAACCCGATCGCCTTCCTCAGCGGCGCCTCCAATTGCGGCCAGCCCTGTTCGTGCCACACCCGCGCCAGCGCGTCGGTTGTGACCGACCATCGGCTCAGCTCCGGTCCTCCGTCTTCCGGGAACCACCCCTCCTCATCCTGACGGGCCAGCAGGCTATTCAACCGCTCGCGCGCCAGGCTCAGAAGCCCGGGCTCGCCGATCAGCGTGGCGGCGTCGGATAGTGCACTCACCGCCAGAGCCTCCACCCAGGAAGCCCGCTCAACCCGGCGAGATAGCCAGCGCATGTGTTTCGAGAGATCCTCAATCAGCGAACTCGTCTGGAAATGAGTGGTCTCGGTCAGCAACCGGACGACTTGCGTGGCGATTGCAGCGGTCAGAGGATCACGGCGCCCCAAGCGATGTCGGGGGCGGCCATCCCTTCCCAGCAGGGATTGCCATTGAACCAGCCCGGCACGAACGCATTCACCCAGGTACGGAGCCTCTTCCGCTTGAGGGAACACCTCGCAGAACAGCCCCAAGGACAGCGCCGCGGATGCCTTCTGGTAGCTCGACCACTCATCACAGGCGTGGTCGGCCTGCCAGCTCTCCTCGAACCAGGGTGTGGCCCCCAGGACGTTGAGCCAATACGGAGCTCGTTGCACGGCTGCCGCTCGATATACGTCTTTGGCGATATCCGTTTGGGTATCGTTGTCCATCCGCTCCGCAGACATGGTCTTTGTCATGGCGTCCGCTGAAGTTGGCGAAACAGCGGTGGACAGCGAACCGGCCGTCCCCGCCCTCACGGGCGTCTTATCGGGCATCATTCACCGTGATGTGAGCTGTCGCCTTCGATCGCCTCATTTCAAATAGGCCACCGCCACGTCCGTTTCGCCATCCATGGCGATGGTGAGTTTGCGGCCCGCGGCGACGGCAGGAAGGTGGATCACGCGGACGTCACGCTCGAACTCCGCATCGGCGGGCACAATCGCGGAGAGCACATTCGGCGACTGCCGGAAGAACGCCTCGTTGAAGCGGTTGCCGGGCTCGTCGGGATAGAGCGGCAAGTAGTGGATATTGGCCTCCACCAGGTCCTGGAAGAAGTGCGTGCCGAAGGACACCTCCGGGCAGAAGCCATCCTTCTGTCGCGCCACCTCGATGAGGATGCAGGTACGGTTGATATCCGCGTATCGCACCGGTACCCCCAGGGTGATATCGTTGCTTCCCCATCGGCCGGGACCCACGAGGATGAAGGACTTGGGCCGCAGGGCATGATTGACCCGCCCCACGACCCGGGCGACTTCGAGCCGACGTTCGCGCGTAGGGAGGGCGTCGTAGGCGGCGGCGTCGATGTACACAACGTACTCGATCCCTTCGATCAGCCCCGTCCGCACGAAGCGGTGGGCGTCGAAGAGCACATCACGGTCCGGAATGTTCGCCGGCACCTTCACCGGTTCGGCCTCCGCTGCCTGCGATTGGGAGCGGCATTGCAGCAGGTAGAACTTCTCGCCGTCCGTGGCGAATTCGATGTCCACGGGCAGCCCGTAGGCGCGTTCCAGCGTCGTCAGAATGTCCCGCAACCGGGCCACGAAGGGCGTTTCTCGGATCAGCTTGTCGAAGGTGATACACAGCCGCGAGGGGTCTTCATCCACGCGCAGCCCGGTCGGGGGATACAGGTCGCCGTCACGATAGACCGACACGATCTTGTCGAGCATCGGAAAGTCGCAGCCATTGGAGAGCAGCTCGCCGAGCTGGATGGTCTGCAGCCGGTTCTTCCTCAAGTCGACGACGTCCATCGTGTGCTGAGCGCAGCGGCGGATTTCGTTGACGTTGGACTCCGGGCGCAGGGTCGGGGCCCCCAAGGCCACCATCCGCGGATAGTCCGCCCCGCTGCGATCCACAGCCCGTGTGCCCAGGCCCATGACCAGCCGGGCCAAGCCGTCTTCGCGGCGGATGCGCGGCGACCACCGGTATTCATTCCGGGAGAAGGCCACCCCCGCGACCGTCGGCAGGAGATAGTCGCCGTACTGCACGCCCACGACCTTCTGGATCAGCACCGCCATCTCCTCGACGTAGTCGATGAGGTTGTGCTCGCGGCGATAGAGGATGGGGTCCGGCGCCATGATGCTGGCGTAGACCTCGGCGATCGCCCCGATGATCGCCCGCAGGCGCTGCTCCGGCGTCCCCTGGTTGGCGACGAAGACGCTGGCATACTTCCCGGAGAACGCCGTGCCCAGCCGATCCTCGAGCAAGCTGGAGGAGCGCACAATCAAGGGGTGCGTCCCCACCTGCTCGAGAATCCTCCGCAGGTCGTGCACGACCTTGAGCGGGAATTCGCCGTTGCGGAACACACCCTTGATCAGGGGGTATTCGCGAGCCACGTCTTCGATGGGCTTGTACTTCTGCGATTGATACTCATCCAGCCGATTCAGGCGCAGGAACTCCTCCACGACATCGCTGCGCAGGTAGTACGACTCGGGGACGGCCACCGGAAGGTAGGTCTGTTTTCCCTGCTCCGCCGCGGCGAGAATGCGATGGGCCAGGATCATCCCCCCCGCTTTCCCTCCGATCCGCCCGATGCCGCTGTCGCTGCCCAGCATCCGCCGGGTGATGTCATCGAAGTCGCGGATGTGCAGGTGGTTCTTGGCGATGCCGATGAACTCCAGCTGGTCGCTGATGAAATGTCGAGTAAGAGCGACTCGAGTGCCGACGACCTCCGCAGGGGCCAGCCGGGTCTCACCCAGGGGCAGCTTGCAGAACCGCTGGATCAAGTTGGCCAGCTCGCGGAAGGAGACGTTGCCGCGGTTGGCGACAATCTCCAGATTGTGGACCTCCTCACGCTTCATGGTGAGATTGACGAGATCGTCGATGTCCGCCTCTGAAAAGTGACTGGCAACGTGCTCGCGGGTGATCTCGTCTACGAGTGCACGCTCCCGCTCGTCCCAGCGGTCGCGCTCCGCCTGGTTGGGATCATCGCGCAGTTCGGGGGGTTGACCGGCCTGCATCCTGGCCTGATCGTGAATCTGGTCGATGGTGACAATCCCGCGCCGGTGCAGCTCCATCAGCAGCTCACGATGGATGCGCTCGGCCAGGGTCGGGCGAAGCCGCAGGTGCTCCTCCAGCCGGGTCATCACGCTCGATTCGTTCACGTCGTTCACGACCAACCCCTTCCCGCGGCCGCAGGACCACGGTGAGAACGGTCATTGTCGGGCTTCGCCCCGCGCCTGCAAGGCTTTTCCTAGGCCGCGCCACGCTACAACCGCGTTGAAGGCGACTATAATGGGCGTCTCGTCAATCGAGCCGGGTTTTTGTTTGGGACCGAGAATGTCAGCCGCCAGCGCCAATCCGCAATGCGCCAGCGTGAAACACCCGACCGGGGGCGCGATCTCCTTGCCCGTGGTCGCCGGGCGCACGGCGGTGCGCGCATCGCGAAACAGCCGTTGGCGGACCTTGTCACTTGTGGCCGTGCACTTGCTCATCATCGGGCATGTCCTCCAGTGGCTCATCACCGGCCGGACGCTCTCTCCCGTCGAGCCCTCCGAGACCATGTACACCCTGAACGACGGGCAGCTCAACGCCGGTTTCATTTTTCTGGCGGTCGCTCTGCTTGCCACGCTGATCTTCGGGCGATTCGTGTGCGGCTGGGGATGTCATGTGGTGGCGTACCAGGATCTCTGCGCCTGGTTGCTGAAGAAGGTCGGCATCAAGCCTAAGCCGTTTCGTTCCCGCCTGCTGGTGCTCGCGCCACTCGCCCTGGCGTTCTACATGTTCTTCTGGCCGACGGTGTTCCGATGGTTCGTCGGGCAGTCCGCTCCGACGCTCACCAACCACCTGATGACCACGGAGTTCTGGAAGACTTTCCCCGGACCCGGCATCGCGGTCCTGACCGTGGCGGTATGCGGCTTTGCCATCGTGTATTTCCTGGGATCCAAGGGGTTTTGCACCTACGCATGCCCGTATGGCGGGTTGTTCGGGGTCGCGGATCAGTTTGCGGTGGGGCGTATTCGGGTCACCGAGGATTGCGAGCACTGTGGCCATTGTACGGCCGTTTGCACGTCCAACGTCCGCGTCCATGAAGAAGTCGCTCAGTATGGCATGGTCGTGGACCCGGGATGCATGAAGTGCATGGATTGCGTGAGCGTTTGCCCCAATCACGCCCTTTATTTCGGGTTCGCCACCCCTCGAGTTCTACAAGGCTTCTTGCCGCCGTCCACAAACGCCCCGGCCACGCGGCCCGCGCCTGCGCCAAAGGCGCGACACTTTGATTTCTCACTTTCCGACGAAATCGTTTTCGCCCTGGTAGGGGTGGGATCATTGCTGGCCTATCGCGGCCTGTACGGCCTGATCCCACTGCTGCTGGCGATGGGAATGGCGGCGATCACCGGCTACGTCGCCGTGAAATGCCTGCACCTGGCCCGCCAAGCCAACGTCCGGCTGCAAAACCTGCAACTCAGGCGCGGCCGCCGCATCACCCCATCGGGCTTATCCTTCCTGGTCATCGCCGCGCTCCTCGGCGCGTTCACTCTGCACAGCGCCGCAGTGCAATGGAACGCATGGTCCGGGCGCCGCGACTTCGTGGCTCTCCGGATCACTGATGACGTGTGGCTCCCGGGCGCTGCCTGGCTCGACCGGGCATCCGCCGACCAGCAGGCGCAGGCCATGCGTGCAATCCGCAGACTTGCTCGCGTCGAGACTTTGGGCTTGCGTACGACTCCCGCCGCGTTGCAGGACCTGACCTGGCTGCATTTGGCGCTCGGAGATACCGCCGCGGCCGAATCGACCGTACGCCGGCTCATCGCAAGTGCCCCAGGCCAGCCCGAACCGCACCGCGGCCTGGCCGGCGTCCTGCGAAAGGCACGTCGAGTCGACGAAGCAGAGGCTGTCTACCGGCAAGCCCTGAAGCTGGATCCCCTCTACAGCCGTGCCCGGCAGGATCTGGTCAGCCTGCTGGTCTCACAACACCGCGTCGAGGCGGCGATCGAGGTGTATCGCCAGGCAATCTCCACATCCGGCGACGATGCGGATCTGGCCGCGGAGTTCGGCGGTTTCCTGCTCCGCGTAGGGCAGACCGATGCGGCGATTAACGAGCTGCGCCGAGCCCTGGTCTCGCAGCCGCATCGAACGCAGGTCCGCTACCAACTGGCCCTCGCGCTGCTTCGCCGCCCGGAAGGCCCAAACCCGCAAGAAGCCGTAGAGGAGCTGCGCCGCGTCGTCGCCGAGCAACCTGATTTCGCGGAAGGCCACTACCACCTCGGCGTCGCGACCTTGATGGCCGGAAGCCCCGCCGAGGCCATTCCCCACGTTCGCGAGAGCATCCGGCTGAACCCCTCCGACGCCCAAGCCTACGGATTCCTGGAGGTCGTTCTTCGTGAGATGGGCGACTATGCGGGGGCCGAGGCGGCCCACCGGGCCTTTACTCAGCTGCAAGCCAAACCTTAGCCGGCCGCGCAAAAACCAGCCCCACCGACTGCCTTTGAGCCGGTGGGGCTGTAGTTGGACGTTTTGGCGGTGAACGAACTACTCGGTCTCCACGCAGTTTTCGTAGGAAGGCCTGCCGGCGCCGCTGTGCTGCAAACCGGTGCAGATCAGCTCTGCAGGCATGGTGTCCTTCTGCCAACCGGGGCCACGGACGATGATGCAGCGATACCCGTCGAAGTCGCCATCTTGGTCGGCCCCCTGGCCGCATCCCGGCCACTTGGGATAGCTCTCCAGTTGTTCGTTGCGGTAGTGGTTGGCGTAGCCTTCCCGATCTTCCGTACCCTCGATGTAGACCCGCTGGTATTCCGCGTGGGCATCCACGAAGACCCGGTTGTAGGTCCAGTCCTTACCGTGCCAGCCACGAACGGTCTTGGTCGGACCGGGATCTACTCCCTGGCCGATGAAGTCGCAGTCCGGACTCAGCTCTTTCTTGCAGGACCAGGCCCAACGACCAATGTTCTCTTCGTAATACAGCGTACGGGCGGGTGTCGGAACCCGGGTGATGGGCCGCAAATAAGGCGAGTTGCTGCGCATCGTGCCGCCACCGGACGTCGAGGTCATAAACACGTTGGCCGCATAGCTGTTGCCAAAATGGTCGTAGGACGACCGTTCGGAATTCGCCACCCAATCCGGGCAGTGCGCCGCGCGCGGCGGACCGTCGTCGCCGGGGCATCTGAACAGATCGAGATCAAGCTGCGTGTCCGCAGTGGCTCCGGCGCGGTTGTAGGGGGCGTTGTTGTCCTTGAACCCACCCTTGTACAGAATATCGTTCATCGGGCGGGTCGCCGGTCCAAAGCCGGCCCTCGTTCCATACTTGCTCCCCAACCCCGTCGTCGCTCCGCCAGCGCCTTGGATATAGTCGGGCCAACCGATGCCGCTCTTGCCACCCCACTCGTAGGCGCCGACGAAGGTCGGTTCGCTGGAGGGCTGAGTAAACTGCGCCGGGTGAGCCGGAATACCCCAGCCGTTGGGATCGTCCGCCTCATAGACACGGCTGCTCGTCCCGATGTTCTTGATGTGCGACAGGCAGGTATTCTGCTTGGCCTGCCGCCGGGCCGCCTCCAAGGAGGGCAGCAGAATGGCGATCAATAGCGCGATGATCGCAATGACCACCAGCAACTCGATCAGCGTAAACGCCCCGCTCTTCTTACCCCGGCGAGACCGGGCTTGTCGAAACATTCCTAGCATCACTCGAATCCTCCCGGGACTTCTGTCATGAAGCCCCCTACCTCAATCGCGCCTAGACGCTATTGCCGGCTCGACCGAGATCCTCGAAACACCGAAAACGTCCCTTATATCCCGACGCGGGCTTTCCTGTCAAACTCCACGCCCCAGCCCCATCGGCGCGGCAGACCATCCCGTCTGTCCACCCTCTACAACACGCCCGGACGCAATTCGGCGGATAAAAAACCGGATTTTTTCTGCAAGGACTTCGGGGCTAGCAAAAAAACATCTTGATGTATAGTTTGGCTTTAAAACACGGCTCGGCCGCTTCGCAGCTGCGCACCCGCGCCTGCTCAGAAACCCTGGCGCGGACTTCTCACTTGGCGTGGTCACGTGCGATATGATGGATGGGAAACCCCTTGCGGAAGCAGACCTGACTCGGTCATTCAGCCATGACGTGCGAACTCACAGAAGAGGATCTCTGGAGCGGGCTCGATCGCGGCGCCCTGGAGGTGGAACAGCACCTGACGTGCTGCACCACCTGCCGCCAGCGGGCGGCGCAGTTTCGCGCGGGCATGGCCGCGATTCATGAGGCCTCCACACCCAGGACGGCGCCGATGCCCGCCCGAATCGGTTCCTATGTCGTCATTCGCCGCCTTGGCGAGGGCGGCATGGGCATCGTCTACGAGGCAGAGCAAGACGCCCCCAGACGGCTGGTGGCCATCAAGGTCGTGCGCGGAGGGCGGCACGTGGACGAGTATCGACTACGCCTCTTCGAACGCGAAGCCCAGACCCTTGGGCGACTGCGGCACCCCTCTATCGCCGCCATCTACCATGGAGGGCGAACCGACGATGGCGAACATTTTTTTGCCATGGAACTCGTCCAGGGCGTCCCCCTCACGCAATATGTGCGCGACACTCGGATGCCGCGACGGGATCGACTGCGCTTGTTCCAGGAAATCGCCCAGGCGATCAACTACGCCCATCAGCGCGGAGTTATCCACCGCGATCTGAAACCCACGAACATCCTGGTAGACAATGACGGGCACCCCAAGATCCTGGATTTCGGTCTGGCCCGCATCACCGATGCCGACGGATCGCTGACCACAACCACCCACGATGCCGGGCGAATCATGGGCACCCTGCCCTACATGAGCCCCGAGGAGGCGCGAGGCAACCCCGACGAGATCGATGTCCGCAGCGACGTGTATTCGCTGGGGGTGATCCTCTACGAGCTGATGACCGAGCATCTTCCCTACGTCGTGAAGCGAACGGCGTTGCCCGAGGCGATTCGAGTGATCTGCGAAGACTCGCCGCGCAAGCCCTCCGCCTATGACCGCACCCTGCGAGGCGATCTGGAGACCATCGCCCTCAAAGCCCTGGAAAAGGAACCTTCCCGGCGATACCAGAGCGCCGCCGCGATGATGGAGGACGTGGAGCGTTATCTGTCCGATCAGCCGATTCTCGCTCGACCGGCGAGCGCCCTGTACCACCTGAGCAAGCTCATCGTGCGCCACCGCCTGTTCTTCCTCGCCGCCGCCGCAATGGTGGCAGCCGTGGTGGCGGTGGCCTACTACACGGAAGGATTCGAGCGTGAACGCCGAGTTGCCATGGAAAACACCATGGACCTCAATAGTCTTCAGGTGGCGGTCCTTGAGAAGAAGCTCGCCGAGGAGCTTCACCACGACGACGCCAAGCTCATGGAGGCGGAACCGCACTACAAGAATGCTCTGGCCATCTTTCGCAAGCTCAACCGCGAAGGCGACGTGGCTCCCACCTTGATGCGGCTGGCGGAGCTTCTGATCGTCCGGCCGGCCCAGGAGGGAGGAAGCAAAGACCTGGACTATGAGGAGGCCGAAGCAACGCTGCTCGAATCTCTGGACTGGGTCCGCCGCCGGGGCCCGGCCGGCTACGAGCAGGAACGAAAGGCCCTTAGCTGGCTGCTGACGATCTACTCCCCGGAGTGTCTGGACGACAAGGAATCCTTCAAACTCACGGAAGAGGACCTTCGCGACCTCGAGAACCGCGTCGCCGCCTCGGCCCAGGCGAACAGCCCCAATAGCCGCAAGAACTAGGCTGCACCGCGCCCAGCATCAGGGGGCTGCTCAAGCCCCGCGGGCGGCGTTCCGATACGCCTTGCGCAAGGCTGAGTTTTTCTCCCGCCACTGGCGGGACAGCCTTAACCCTTGAGCCCGGGTTTCGGCGAGCCCGGGCTCTTTTTCTTGGTCTAAGAAACGAGCCGCGGGCTTCAAGCCCGCGCGGACGTTCAACTGCTGCCCACGGGGCGTTGTTAGACGCTCTTAGAACCAGCGAAGGCCAGCCACGCCGCAGGAAAGCCGCGGCGCCTACCCATGCACCTTGTGATCAGCCGATCACGTCGAGAAGGCGCTCGACCGTGCCGCGAATTCGTTCCGGAGTCTCGTAGGCTCCGCTCTCGATTTCCACGCGTATGGCGCGGGCCCGGGCGCGTCGGAAGCTCGTTTGCGCCAGCACGCGCTGCAACTCCTCGTCGAACCGCGGGAAAGAGGGGGCGTTGGGGGGATTGTCCCAGGATGCCGGCTGGAGTTCCGATCCAAGTCGGCCCGTTGCGGGCGGCGCTACGCCGCCGATGCTGAGAAGCTCGCTCATCGTCGCCACGTCCTTGAGCGAAGTCGCGTGTAACCGCGACTGTCCCGGCGCTTAGATCCCATCCGAGCACGCCGCCACGACCGCCGAAGGCGGCTCTCACCGCTGGCGCAACCCAAGCCATCGGGCGGGTTCCGCCGCGAGTCCACTCACGCATCCGTCCTTGAATGAACGGTGAGAGATCAGGCGTGCCAACATTGCGGGGAGCCGGTCCATCGGTCTACCCCGGACGGGATCGCCGTCGATTCTAGTATCGTCAGCGAGCGCCAGCGGCCTTGAAGGAAAACGGTTCTCACAGCCTAAACTCTACAACATCTTGCAATGCCGCAAGCTGGGGAGCACCACATCAAGTGGCGTGCGCCGGGTGGTAAGCGGGTCGCGCGAAGATGGAGAAAAGCACATCCGACAGGGTCCGTGACAGCTTGTCGTGTGCCACGGCTCTGTGAGCTCTGTAAGCCGTGCTCTCGCCCGAACGCCTCGCTGTCAGCGGTTGTGAAGTCGTCCGGAAGACAAAGACTACCTGTCATCTCGCCCGTGAAGTTCTCCGCTTCGCAAGACGCGCCAGTCATGGAACCACCCAGGCCACGGCGACCGAAGCCGCTCCCGTACCCCCTCATCATTCCTCCCATTCTTCCTATTGGTTCCTATCCAAGCCGCAGCATCCCCACCGCCGCCAAAAAAAACCACGCCCCGCGTAAGAAT
>SBAX01000107.1 GCA_005240095.1 Phycisphaera mikurensis | reverse complement strand
TGGGCCCGGGTGAGTTCTTTGAGCGCTACCGCTACGACGTGCAGGGAATCAATATGGTCGTGGGCCCGGGGCGTTGGTGGCTGGGCACGGCCACGGCCGGGGTGACCGGCGGGACCGGGCGGGCCTACTGGAACTCCAGCCACACCCAATTGAGCGACGTTCTGTTCTTCGGTGGCGAAGCCCACACCCGCTCGCCCAGCGCCGGCATCTTCCCCTTCCAGCCGTGGAGTTCCCTCATCGGCGGAAGGAAATCGGACACTGCCTTCACGATCGTCACGCCCGGCTTTGCGGACTGCAACTGCAACGGCATCGAGGACGTTCAGGACATCGTCGACCTGACGAGTAGCGACTGCAACGCCAACGCCATCCCCGACGAATGCGACGATGACTGCAACGGCAACCTCTTTCCCGACGAATGCGATATTGCCAATAGCGCCAGCATCGACTGCCAGGACAACGGCGTGCCCGATGAGTGCGACATCTTCCTGGGCCACTCACCGGACTCCAACGCCGATGACATTCCCGATGAATGCTGCGAAACGCTCGATCCTCCCCTGCCCGAAGCGACGATCGTGCCCAAGAATCGGGTGATCACCCTGCGGCCCACCAACCATCCGGGCAAGCGGATGGCGCTGGCCGTCGAGCTTGCGTCACTGCAACATCCCAATCCACCCAACGCGCCGAGTTTTCCGCCGCAGAGTTTCTCCGCCTATGAGGGCACGCTGCGCTGGGTGGGGCCTCCGGTGAACTACGTGGACCCGACCAATCCTCCCACGCCGTTTACGGCCGCAAGGCTCCAGTGCCAGCCGTTCGTCATGGACTGGAGCACGATCAGTGTCCTGCACCTGTACGGGCCGGAAGTGATGCCCAGTTCCATCTATGAGGTCTATGCGGTGGAAGAGGACTGCGTGCTGGCGGGCGACCAGCCGCCGGCCACCCCGCGCCTGACCATTGCCACTGCCCGCTGGGGCGATGTGGTCTCGCCCTTCAATCCGCCGTCAACCATCCCCCAGCCGAGCAGCCTGGACATCACCGCCCTGGTGAACAAGTTCAAGGGCTTGCAGGGGTCGCCGCCGGTCTGGTCGGCCAAGCTCCAGCCCGCGGTCATCAATATCGGAGCCCTGATCAACGCGTTGGACATCAGCAATGACGTAGACGCGTTCAAGGGCAAGGCCTATCCCTACAACGGCATGAGCGCCTGCCCGCCGTAGCTTTCCCAAAGTGCGGTGGCCATTGGGGAGGGCGAGGCTCCTGCCGAGCCGCCCCGTGCGGCGAGCCCGCTCATGGGAAACTCGGCGCTTTCGGCTTCGCCCGATTTCGCGAAACTATCTCAACCAAGTTGCCGCTATCAGCAACCGAAGGCGGCCGGGCGATCTATAATGGGGTCAATGGCCAACGACGACCTACAGCCCGAAACGATGCTCAGCCCGCAACTACGCGGCATTCTGGACGCGGCCGTGGAGCGGGAAGCGTCCGATGTGCACCTGGTACCGGGGTACCCGGTGTCATTCCGCGTCCACGGGCGCGTGGAGGAGGTGGGAGCGGAGGCGCTCGATGCGGGCACGGTGCGGCGCTTGATCGAGTCGCTGCTGCCGCCACGGCTTACGGGACGGCTGGATGAAGGCAAGAACTTCGACTGCTCGCTGGCCGTGCGGCACGCGGGCACGTCATGTCGTTTCCGGGCCAACATATTCCTTGCCCAAGGTCATTGGTGTGCGTGCCTGCGGCACATTCCCGATCAGATTCCCACGTTCGAGTGGATGGGCTTTCCCGAGGGGCTGGCCCAGCGGCTGATCTCCTACACCAACGGGCTGGTGGTGATCACCGGCGTGACCGGATCGGGCAAGTCCACGACGTTGGCGGCGCTCATCAACCTGATCAATCAGCAGGGCAGCAAACGGGTCATCACCGTCGAGGAGCCCATCGAATATGTCCATCCGCGGATCAGTTCCACGGTCATCACTCAGCGCGAAGTGGGGCGGGACGTGGATTCCTTCTACGACGGCCTCAAGTACGGCCTGCGGCAGGACCCCGACGTTATTCTGCTGGGCGAAATCCGCGATCGCGACACGGCCCAGATGGCCCTCAGCGCCGCGGAGACCGGGCACCTGATCCTCACCACTCTGCACACCAAGGACGCCAAGGGGGCGGTCACGCGGCTGGTGGACCTCTTTCCCTGCGAAGCCCAGGAGGACGTGCGGACGCAATTATCGCTGAGCCTGCGCTCCGTAGTCAGCCAGCACCTGCTGCCTTCGGCGCGGGCCGGAGAGAAACGCGTGCTGGCGATCGAAGTGATGCACGTCAGCCAGCCGGTGCGCATCGCCATCAAGTTCGGCAAGATCGATTCTCTCGAGTCGGCCATCCAGACCGGCAAACGCGAGGGCATGGTGGCGCTGGACGAAGATTTGCAACGCCTCCTCGACGCGGGACGCATTTCCCTCGAAACCGTCCGCCGCTTCGCCAAGGACCCCGACACGATCACGATGCGGCGGTGAGGTACCGCGGAAATGGGAAGCGCGACATGGCTTTCTCCGAATTGAGGTTGATTTGCGTCAACCGGCTCGCGGATCGCATCTACGTCCCGATTGGAGGTGGCATGTACGCGCAGGTCTACGACACGGCCCCCATGCCCGACGAGCTGCGATCGGCGACCTACTATGAGTACAGCGCCGACGGCAACGTCACCCGAGTGATCACCGAAGAGTTCGCGGTGGGCGGCGGGCAGTCCGGCCCCATGGCCCCCAGTGGCAACCGGCAGTTCTCCGCCGTGCGCTTCGGCTACGCCCACAACGAGCAGGCCCTCCTGTTCGCTCACGGGGAGACCTGGGAGTGGGACGGCGTGTCCGCGTCGGTGACCAACTACCAGAAGCCCTGGGCCCGCGAGTTCCGCTACGACGGGGCGCGAGCACGGTACATGAACCGCACCCTCAACCCGGACACACTAGCGACCATCGCTACGACCTGGTCGGATTACGACCAGGATGACATCTACGGCGACTTCACCGTAGCCGTAGGTCCACCCCTCACGGTGACCAGCACCGACAAGTACGAGGCGGGCCTGTGGCGGCGCTCGGCGGCCGGGGTCGTCGATTACGTGCACAACGATCACCTGGGCACGCTGCGCCGGCGCTCCGACGCGGGCGGACTGCTTACCACTGGCAGCGCTAACACCTTCACGGCTTTCGGAGAAGCAATTGTTTCCGCGGGCGACCGCTTCGGTTACGTGGGCGGCTTTGGCTATCAGTCGCATGCCGAAATGCCCTTCCTGCACGTTGGCCATCGCTACTATGACCCCGCCTCCGGGCGATTCCTGCAACGCGATCCAGTAGGCCTGGCGGGGGGCCGCAACGTGTATGCATATGCAATCAACGTCCCGACGCGCGCAGTCGATCCGATCGGGCTGGCTCCGGCGATTCTTGAATCGGACGTTACTCAGGGTATCGGAGTAGTCTTGTGCGTTGCGGCGTATTGGGTGCCAGTGCTTGTAATTCCCGGCGGCCTGCTATGGGGCGGAGCCACAGTGTGGGACGGAGTTGGAGAGGCAGTCGATGCAGTGGAAGACGCACATGATGCACTCTTTCCACCCAACCCGCCGCCACCGTCTAATTCTTGGCCCCGACCACCTAATGTGCCTGTTGCACCGGGGTGGCCGGGCTGAAGATGAGATGCGATGAAAACCGAAGCCTTCTTCATGGGCTGACGCGTGCATCGGTTTCCAGAGGGTACGCTCATAGCGTTGTGCCGGATTGAAGACGCGATTTCTCGGTTGGCTTGTACGGTACTCAACGACGAACGAACACTTATGTTGGCGATGTTTGGGCGTGTGCTACGAGCGAGCGCACTGAGCGCGCGTCTTCTCTTTCGCCTTCGATCTACGAGGTTTCGCGAGTCTCTTCCCGGCGCGGTCTGGCGCACGTCAACTGTTTGGCGAACTGTTCTCTTGTGTTTCGATGTGGCGTGGGCATTGCTATCAGGGGTTCTGCTGTTAACGCTAGTTGCGGCACCCGGGCGGATCATAAACGCCCCGCCGCTCATCAAGGTGGTCTGTGTCCTGCTGGTTCTGGCATTGTACCTGGGCGCATTCGTCGTTCAAGGGTTGCTCGTTCGGCGTTTTCGGACTCGGCTCCGGACAGAGGATTATCAATTGTGCCTGAGTTGCGGTTATCGACTTCATGGACTGCCAGCATCGCATGTTTGCCCCGAATGCGGCGTGGCATTCACGAAGGCGGACGTGAGGCAACGGTGGAACCAATGGATTCTAAATTAGGAACTCCTGCCGCCGGCCACCGCGGACAGAGTCGACTGCGGGATGCGTAGCGGCTGGCAATTGGGCGTGGCAAGGTGAGTCAGTGAGGATTGAGTGTGTCAGCGATGTGTCAGCGGTGCTTCCCGGCGGCCGCGGTGGGATGGCGACGCGTGAGGCGACCATCACGCGCCATCGATTGGTGCAGTCAATCACCTACGCCAACGGAGCGTCGGTCCACTACACCTACGATGGCGCCAACCGCGTGACGCTCATCGAGCACCGCCGGGCGGGTGCCAGCCCAAACATCATGCTACGCATGGACTACACCTACTACGATAACGACCTGCCCTGGACGATCACCGAGAAGGACGATCTGTCCGGGACTTTGACCACGCGTGCGGTGACGACCTTCATCTACGATCGCCGCAATCGACTCATCTCCGAGCGCCGGTTGATCGGCGATCCCTACTACCGCACCTATGAGTACGACGCCGGCGGCAACCGCACCTTGAAGGTCGATGTGCTCTCCCAACAGGAGACGCGCTACTTCTACGACCTCGCTGATCCGGCCGCGTACGGGAGCAACAACAATCGCCTGATGTACGCAGAGGTCTACGACACGGCCCCCATGCCCGACGAGTTGCGGTCGGCGACCTACTATGAGTATAGCGCCGACGGCAACGTCACCCGAGTGATCACCGAAGAGTTCGCGGTCGGCGGCGGGCAGTCCGGTCCCATGGCCCCCAGCGGCAACCGGCAGTTCTCTGCCGTGCGCTTCGGCTACGCCCACAACGAGCAGGCCCTGCTGTTCGCCCACGGGGAGACCTGGGAGTGGGACGGCGTGTCCGGCTCGGTATCCAACTACCAGAAGCCCTGGATGCGGGAGTTCCGCTACGACGGAGCACGAGCGCGGTACATGAACCGTACGCTCAACCCGGATACATTGGCGACGCTCGCTACGACCTGGTCGGACTATGATGGGGACGACATCTACGGGGACTTCACGGTGAGCGGCAATCCGGCCGTCGCTACCAGCACCGACAAGTACGAGCCGGGCCTGTGGCATCGCTCCGCGGCCGGGGTCGTCGACTACCTGCACAATGATCATTTGGGCACCCTGCGCCGTCAGAGCAGCAGCGCCGGCGCGATGCTCACCGGCAGCGCCCATGTTTATACCGCTTTCGGCGAACGCCTCGCCGGGGCCAATGACCCCTTCGGCTATGTCGGCGCATTCGGATACCAATCCCACGCCGAGATGTCCTTCCTGCACGTGGGCCACCGCTACTATGAGCCCGCGTCGGGTCGATTCCTCCAACGCGATCCGATTGGCCTCGACGGGGGAACGAACGTCTACGGGTATGTCCTGAACAGGGCGACAGCTTGGATCGACCCCAGCGGGATGCAGTTGGATCCTGGCCTGCATCCTGAATGGTTTAGGCCAAAGCCGGAGGAGCCCATTTCGGAGAGTCCAAAGGACATCCAGGATGAACTGCGCGACATCAACAATGCTCGAACAGCCGTGAAGGGCGGTGCAGCAGGCGCCGCTCTCGTTCTTGGCGTCTGCTGGCCACCGGGGGGTATCGCCATTGCCATCGCGCTGATTATCAACGAAGTCGCGGAGGATTGGGAATGACGTTCCGCGGCATCGATAGGGCGCCTTCGGAAACCGCGCGGCGTAATCGACGTACGGATCACACGCCAGGATCAAAACACTTGCGCTTTGGGCACGAACCCGCCCTTTGTCTCGTTATCGGGCGAGTTCCACGATCTATGCCCAGCGCGTTCTGGCGCTCCCTCCGTTGGTTGAGGTTCATTCTGCGCGTGACGACGGTTTGCATGGCAATTTGGGCGGCGCTGCTCTTAGCAGCGCTATTGGTGGGTAAGGGACTGATTCACCGGTTTCTTGAGGGAGGCGGTATCCTCGTGATCGCGGTGCTAGTCATTGTTCATTCAGCCATCTTATTGTACGGCTTTCGGTACTCCGTCGGCCGATTCCACCGTTTTCTCCGATCGCACGATTTGCTAGTCTGCTTGGGCTGTGGGTACATTCTTAAGCACCTCCCGAGCGTTCACACGTGCCCCGAATGCGGGGAAGCGTATGATTTCGAAGACCTGCGGCAGACTTGGCAGCGCTGGGCCGAGAGTAACATCGCGTATGGAGCATGAACGTGATGCTTTGAGGGATCACTTGGGTTGTGTCGAATACTCTGATGAGTGGGCGTGGCACTGACGGTTGTGTTCCTGGACTGAACAAGATCGACCACAATCCTCTGGCCCCGCGTGAGACGCGGTACTGCCACGACCTCGCCGACCCCGCCGCGTACGGCAGCAACAACAATCGGCTGGGTGGCACTGATTGATCACGAACGTATGCCACTGCCGCGTCGCCAGTGCTTTCGTCCGGTGCCGCCTTCCATCGATCCCGCACGACGCCGCCAACCGTGTCACGCTCAGTGCGGGAGCCCCTTGGCATGGCACGTTTCACAAGAAGACAACCGTCACCGCCAGGAAGAGCGGTATCAGGATGCCGATGCTGTAGGCCATGTAGCCGAAGAAGGAGGGCATTTTGACGCCCGATTTTTCGGCGATGCTCTTGACCATGAAGTTGGGCCCGTTGCCGATGTAAGTGTTGGCCCCCATGAAGACGGCGCCCAACGAGATCGCCACCAGCAAATCCTGGCGGATGTAGTTGCCGTCGAGCAGTTGAAAGATGCCCGGCCCGGCCTCGTGGGTCATGGAGTTGGCGATCTGGAAGAACACCAGATAGGTCGGAGCATTGTCCAGGAAGCTGGACAAGGCCCCGGTGACCCAGAAGAACTTCCAGGGCTCGTCCATGACTCTTCCGATCTGGTCTCCGCTGGCGCGAAGGATCTCCAGAGGCGCCTGCATGCAGATGAAGATGCCGATGAACAGAGCGGCCACTTCCAGAATGGCGTGGTAGTTGAACTGATTGTCGATGCGAGTGGCGCGGGGAGTAAGCAGGACCGACAGTCCCGCCAGGGCCAGCATGACCAGCTCGCGGAGGAAGGGAAAGGCAACATACTGCGTTCCCGGTAGCACTTCACCGGGCTTGATCAGCCCCGCGCACAGCACCACTCCGAGCAGAAACAGAAGGTTGAAAGTCCCCCGCAAAGACAGGGGCACGCGCTCCGCCTCGTCGCGCAAGATGGCGGGCGGGGTCTCTTGGGCGTAGGCGAAGCAGTCCCAGATGTAATAGATGACGAGCAGCACGGCGTACATCGCCGCCCATTCTTTCCATAGGTGCAGAGTCCATAAGAAAGGCACCCCTTTGAGATACCCCAGGAATAGCGGGGGATCGCCGATGGGCAGCAGGCACCCGCCCACGTTGCTGACCAGGAAGATGAAGAAGATCACGGTGTGTTTGACGTGTCTGCGCTCGGAGTTGGTCTGTAGCAGCGGGCGAATGAGCAGCATGCTGGCCCCGGTGGTCCCGACGAAGCTGGCGATGACGGCGCCGATCCCCAGGAATGCGGCATTGGTGGCCGGATGGGCGGGCAGGTCGCCTTTGAGGCAGATGCCCCCGCTGATCACGTACAAGGCGAAGAGAAGGATGATAAAGGGAAGGTATTCCGCCAGGACCGCATGCTCGAGGACGGTCACGACTTTGTGGTGATCGTAGGCGAAGGCGTAGTAGGCCAGTGTAGTCGCCCCGAGAATGCCCGCGAGAATGAGTTTGCTCTGGTTGTGTTCCCACCAGTGGGCGGTGGCCGAAACGAGCGGGAAGACAGCGATGCAAAGCAGCAGGGCTACAAAAGGAATGACGGCCCACATGCTGGGCGGGGCGTGGGGCTCGTGGGCGGCATGCGGTTGACTGGTGAACGAGTGATAGATCAACCAGCCCAAGGCTGCCGCGCCCAGGACGAGCGCGCTTTGTTGAAAGAGCCTCGTGCGCGGTGTCGCAGGGTGAGCGGCAAGGGGGGCTTCCTGATTCAACTCTGGCCTCCGATGGGCTGTTCGAAGAGCGATTCGTCCCGGACGTCGGTGACGAGCATGTGCCCGGGCTCGTGGGTGATGGCCAGGTCCGGCTTGGCGCGGAGGATGGCTTCCATGGGCGTGACCCCGCAGGCCCAGAATACCGGGACTTCGCCGTCGCGAATGGTGACCGCGTCGCCGTAGTCCGGTTTGCGGATGTCGGTGATGCCGATTTCCTGGGGGTTGCCGACGTGGATGGGCGCGCCGTGAACGCGGGGCAGTCGAGCGGTGATCTCCGCGGCACGCTCCGCCTGCTGCGGAGTCATGGGGCGCATGGAGACGACGAGCGGTCCGGAGAACCGGCCGGCGCTCTTGCAGGCGAGGCTGGTGCGGTACATCGGCACGTTGCGCCCCTCTTCGATGTGCCGCACGGGGATGCCCGCCTTCAGCAGGGCGGTCTCGAAGGTGAAGGAGCAGCCGATGAGGAAGGCGACGAAGTCATCGACCCCCCTTAATCCCCCCTTATCAAGGGGGGAGGCTCGCATGCTTCCCCCCTTCCCTCGCACAGACGCGCTTTCTATGCCTCCCGCCTCCGCTGGCACGGGCGCGCTTTCTATGCCTCCCCCCTTCACAAGGGGGGATACAGGGGGGTTGGCGCTTCCCCCCTTCACCAGGGGGGACACAGGGGGGTCCCGCCAGTATGAGAGGATCGTGGTCGGTCGCTCGATGCACTCGCCGTGGCGGAATACGCGGTAGCGGGGCAGGTCAGTGCGGACGTCGCCACCCGGGGCCATATGGACGGGCTCGTATTGACCCGGCCGCGTGACTTCCAGGAGAGGGCAGGGCTTGGGATTGAGCCGGCAGAACTCTTCGAACTCGCCAGCGACGTCTGCCCGGAGAATGACCAGATTTACCTGCGTGTAGCCTAAGGCCACGCCCGCGGTGGGACCGGTAAACTGCCCGCGGCGACACAGCTCGCGGACTTGGGCACCGGTCAGGTTCGCGTGGGCAGTGGTGATCATGGCAGACGGTGACCACGGATCAAGCCCACTGCTCACGTAGGTGTTTAGCGTCCCAGCGGGACGCACTGAGAATAGCCCGGCACTTTCAGTGCCGGGACGCAGGGGCGGCGCGTGTTTGCAGTCCCGTAGGGACGGCTGAGCGATAAGAAACCAGGTATCCCAGGATTCTCTTTGACTCAGTCGTCCCTACGGGACTTCCGCGATTGGGCGCTCCTAACCCGGCAATGAATTGCCGGGCTACTCTCAATCGTGCCTCCGGCACGAACTACGCTAAACACACACCTGCTCACAGAGCAGTGGCACACGGTCGAAAGAACAACGGACCTTACGCCGATTCGGAGCGGGCCCAGTGGAGTCGCGGGGCGTCGCCCCAGAGCAGCTCGAGATCGTAATACTCGCGGTAGGGCTTGGCAAAGACGTGCAGGACGACATCGACGAAGTCGACGACGATCCAGATGGCGTTTTCGTAGCCGTCCACGCCGTAGGGTTTGTCGCCGACCTTGCGGCCGTACTCCATGGCCGCGTCGGCGATGGCGCGGAGCTGGCGGTCGGAGGCACCGGTGGCGATGACGGTGAAGTCCGTGACCGCGGTGACACCGCGCAGGTCAAGGGCGACAACGTCCTCGGCTTTCAGGTCAGATGCGAGTCGTGCAAGCTCGATGGCTAGCTGCAGAGCGTTTCCTCCCGCCACATCCATATTCTAGCAGATTGCCGCGGGCCAGGCCAGCGCCGGGCGAGGAGCAACCCTACCTGCTTGGTGGCAGCCGCGGCTAAGCAGTCCGCCTGAGGCGGATCGCCCTCCCGCCGGCTGCCCGAGGTTACGATGGGGTTATGCGACACGTGCCCTTCAGCCAGATCGCTTCGCCTGGGTGAGCCAATCGCGGAGGTTCGCGGCCAGCACCTCGGGTTTCTTCTGGGTGAGGATGTGCTGGGCGAGGCGGTCGGGGACCTGGAGCGTTTTCATGGCCTGGGCGGCACGCTTCCAGAGCTGATCACGACGCCGATCCGTATCGGCCATGGCCAGCTCACTGACGATCTCCTGGAGGCGGGTGAGCATGATCTCGCCGCGGCGGTCGTAGTACCGCTCGATGATTTTTCGCTGGTAAGGGGTGTGCTCGGCCACGCCCGTTTGGTAGGGCTGTGGAGCCCGCTGGTCAAGCCGTGTGCCGCCCAAATCGGAGCCAAAAGGGGCCGTTTTGGGGTCGCTTGCCACGCCGGAATCGGTCCGCTAGCCTAGCCGGGCGGCGCGGATGGTTGTCGGTTCGAAGCCGCCTAAAGGCGGCATGCCTGTAGACAAAAGGGCGGACCGTGGGGTTCGTCGGCGAGGCGGGACGCACTTCCGCGTCGGATGGTTGCGGTCTCACTTGATGGCGGGGGTTCTGACCTTCACCCCGGCCCTCTCCCTGCCGGGACGAGGTTGATCGAGGTCGGCTAGCAAAAGAGGTGAGCAGAGCGTGAAACAACGATTGTCGTCAGTTCTTCGGAAGAATAGCGCGGTTGCCGGCCGGTGGTTGGCGCCGCTCGCCGTGATCGCGGGATGCCTGCTGGCAACCGGTACCGCATTTGCCGGCGAGGCGGACTTGGCCATTCCCGATCTGCACGAGGGCAAGTTCCATCTGTTCGGGCGAGACGTCAGCGCCTGGAACATTCTGTTCGGCGGGGCGCTGATCATCGCCATCACGCTGTCTTTTAGCCTGACCCTTTTCTTTGGCATCAGGAAGCTTCCAGCGCACCGCTCCATGCTGGCGGTCTCCGCCACGATCTTCCAGACCTGCAAGACCTATCTGATCCAGCAAGGCAAATTCCTGGTCTATCTGTTCTTGATCATGGGCGCGGCCATGTCCTACTACTTCATCGGTCTCGCCTTGCGCGATCAACCGATGGACGAACGAATCAAAACCGTTCTCCTGGTGCTCTTCTTCTCCATTGTGGGCATGGGCGGCTCGTACTCGGTGGCGTGGTACGGCATCCGCATCAACACCTACGCAAACTCCCGCACGGCGTTTGCGTCGCTGCGGGGAATCCCGTGGGACGTGGTGAACATTCCGCTCCGCGCGGGCATGTCCGTGGGATTGTTCCTGATCTCGCTGGAACTGATCATGATGGTGATCATCTTGCTGTTTGTTCCGCGGGAGATCGTGGGGTACTGCTTTTTGGGCTTTGCCATCGGCGAATCGCTGGGGGCGTCGGCGTTACGTATCGCGGGCGGCATCTTCACCAAGATTGCAGACATCGGCTCGGACCTGATGAAGATCGTCTTCAAGGTCAAGGAGGACGATCCGCGAAACCCGGGCGTGATCGCCGACTGCACGGGTGACAACGCCGGAGATTCGGTGGGTCCGACGGCCGACGGGTTCGAGACCTACGGCGTGACGGGCGTGGCCCTGATCTCCTTCATCACCCTGGCCGTAACAAAGGCCGCGGGCGTGGAGAACTACCTCGACCTGCAGGCCAAGCTCATCGTGTGGATCTTCGCCATGCGTTTCCTGATGGACTGCATGTCGGGTATTTCGTACTTCGTCAACCAGGCCATTTCGGTCCGGCAGTACGGCGCCTTGAAGGACTTCAACTTCGAAGCGCCGCTCACGCGGCTGATCTGGATCGCCGCGATTCTATGCATTTCCACGTCGTATTTCATGAGCTACCTGCTGATCAGCGATCTGTCGGTTATCCGAGTCGGGCAGGAAACGGCGATCCCGCTGCCGAGTCTGTGGTGGCAGCTGGCGACGATCATCAGCTGCGGCACGCTGGCGGCGGTGCTCATCCCGGAGTTCACGAAGATCTTCACCAGCTCGCATTCCAAGCACGTACACGAGATCGTGACCGCGTCCCGCGAGGGAGGGGCATCGCTGACCATCCTCTCCGGCATCGTGGCGGGCAACTTCAGCGCCTTCTGGATGGGGATGCTGATTATGGGATTGATGACCGCGGCGTACTTCGTGAGCCTGTTGGGACTCGGCGATGTGATGGGCGCGCACGGCTCGATCTTCGCCTTCGGCCTGGTGGCCTTCGGCTTCCTGTGCATGGGCCCGGTGACCATCGCCGTGGACAGCTACGGTCCGGTGACGGACAACGCCCAGTCGATTTTCGAGCTGGCCCAGACGGAATCCATTCCCGGCATCAAGGAGGAGATCAGACGGGACTTCGGCTTCGATCCGGACTTTGAGCGGGGCAAGCACTATCTGGAGTCGAACGACTCGGCGGGCAACACCTTCAAGGCCACGGCCAAGCCGGTGCTGATCGGCACGGCCGTCGTCGGCGCCACCACCATGATCTTTTCCATCATTCTGCTGCTCGAGAAAGCCGGCATGTTGCACCTGAGCCTTACCGACGCACCGGTGCTGCTGGGCTTCATCTGCGGCGGGGCGGTGATCTTCTGGTTCGCGGGGGCGTCCATGCAGGCGGTGACCACGGGCGCCTACCGGGCGGTGGAGTTCATCAAGCGGAACATGCGCCTGGACAAGAAAGAGGCGGACATCGAGGACTCCAAGACAGTGGTGCGCATCTGCACGCAATACGCCCAGAGCGGCATGTGGAACATCTTCATCGCCCTGATGTCCATCACGCTGGCGTTTGCGTTCTTCGATCCCAACTTTTTCGTGGCGTACCTCATCTCCATCGCGGTGTTTGGATTGTTCCAGGCGATCTACATGGCCAACGCCGGAGGGGCGTGGGACAACGCCAAGAAGCTGGTGGAGGTCGACCTGAAGGAGAAGAACACGCCGGTCCATGCGGCCACGGTGGTGGGTGACACGGTCGGCGACCCGTTCAAGGACACGACCTCCGTGGCCTTGAACCCGATCATCAAGTTCTCCACGCTGTTCGGGCTGCTGGCCGTGGAAATCGCGGTGAAGATCAAGGAGGCGGCGCACGCGGGCAAGGGATCGGACTTCACCGCCATCGTCGGCGTGGTCATGCTGGTGATTGCCCTCACGTTCGTGTGGCGATCGTTCTACGCGATGCGGATTCCGAAGGTGTGAGCGAAGCTGTTCGGGAGTGCGAATCTCCCGGCGAGCCGCGCGGGCGCGCTGCGGCGTATGTGTTTATTAGTTACTTTTTTGGGATGCGCGTGCGATGACGCTGGAAAGCCCGTTGAAACGGGCTAGCGAGGAAGACGAGAGTGGGGGGGTCGCCTGACCAGCCCTCGAAAGGGCTGGCCTAAGACCGCCTGCGGCGGAAAGCCCCGTAAACGGGGCTAAGGAACCAGGCGCCGCTCTCGGCGAGTAGGAGGGGGGCTGCTTTCCGCCAGGAGGGGCCTCACGCTTGGTGCGTCCCTGCGAGACACACCCGCGCAGCGCCGGGACGTGGGCCACGAGCATGCCCGAAGGATCCTGTTCCAGGATCACGCTGTACCGCATTGTTCTTGCTCCCCGTTTCATCGCTACGCGATTATAACCGAACTTGCCAACGTGAGGCTTGCTTCGTCCGGTGGTGGCAAACTCAAGAACGCCTCATATCACTCAGCCGGCGCGAACGCCAGCGCCGCGGCGCCGATAACGCCTGCGTCGGAGCCGAGGGTGGCGGGGGCGACTTCGGGAAGGTCGGTGTGCAGGGACCAGGACTGGGCCTTGAGATGTCGCCGGACGGGCTCCAGCAGCAGGTCCCCGGCGAGGCTCAAACCGCCGGCCAGAAGGATGCGCTGGGGGTTGTAGGCGTGTTGGATGTTCACGCACGCCACGGCGAGGTACTTGCAGGCCTCATCCCAAATGCGCGCGCAGACGGGGTCCTGCTGTGACGCAGCGTGGGCAATGTCCGGCGCCGTCCACTCCCTCGATCCCTCGATCTCTCGACCCCTCGATCCCTTGTGTCCTTCCCGCACGCGGCGGACGATGGCGTCGGCCGAAGAATACCGCTCCAGGCAGCCCCGCTGGCCGCAGGGACAGGGCAGCCCATCGACGACTACGATCATGTGTCCCAGCTCGCCGGCGTTGTCGAAGTGGCCGTGAAGGATCTCTCCGTTGACGATGACCCCGGAGCCCACGCCCGTGCCTAGCGTGAGGACCACAAGGTGCTCGCATCCCACTCCGCCCCCGGCCACATACTCACCGTAGGCGGCGGCGTTGGCGTCGTTCTCGAGAACTACCGGCAGCCCCACGCACTCGGCGAGCATGTCGCGGACGGGCCCGTCCTGCCAGCCAGGCAGGTTGGCGGCACGGGTGATCTTGCCCGCCCCAAGGTCCAGGGGGCCGGGAGTAGCCAGTCCGATGCCCTGCACGGCAGCGCGATCGACGCGCGCTTGGGTCAGCAGACCCTCGGCGGTCTGGGCGAGCGCCATGACAACGGCGCCCGGTCCGGTCTCCGCGCGAGTCGGAATACTCTGCTGAACCAGAACCCCATGGCTGCGATCGACGAGGGCCAGCTTGGTATTGGTGCCTCCTAAGTCTATTCCCAGGGCCAGGCTCATGACGCGCCGGGACCTTCTCCGACCGGAGGGAGTGACACCGTGCGAAGCGAGAGGATCGGGGGGTTCATGGCCCGCAGCGAATCACGGAGGTGATCGGGCATGGGCTCATCGAGCTTGAGCACCATCAGCGCCGTGCGTCCACGGCGGGACAGGGCCATATCCGCGATGTTGATCTGCGCCGTGCCGAAGGCCTGTCCCACCAGGCCGATGACGCCCGGGCGGTCGTCGTTGAAGATGAGCACGATGAAGCGCTCGGGCAGCAATTCCATGCGATAGCCGTCGATGGACAGGATCCGCGGGCGCCCGTCGGGGAACACAGTGCCCTCGATGGACCGCGTTTGCCCGCGGGCGTGCAGGGTAATCTCCAAGTACTCGGGCTGATTGGGCTGCTGGGAGTGCGAAACGTGCTCGACGACGATGCCGCGGCGCTGGGCCTGCTCCTTGGCGTTGACCAGGTTCAGCCGGGTGTCCAGGTGCGGCCCGAGGATCGCCACCATCGCCTGCCAGGAGAGCGTGGGTGCGACCTCCCGCAGGGAGTCACCGAACGTGGACGCGGTAATCTTGTCAACGCCCTCGGCGCTCCACGCGGACAATATCGTGCCCATGCGCGTGGCCAGATCGAAGAAGGCGCGGCTGCGTCCGGTGAGATGGGCCGGCATCCCCGTGACGTTGACCGCGGAGCGCACTTCCCCGTGCAGCAGGTACGCCAGCAGGCTATCGACTGCGTCCACTGACACGCGGACTTGGGCTTCGGATGTCGAGGCGGCCAGATGCGGCGTGAGCACGACGTTCTTGGCGGTCAGCAGGGGGCTGCCTTTGGGGGGTTCGTTCTCGAACACGTCGATGGCGGCGCCCGCAATGCGTCCACTGTTGAGCGCCTCTGCCAGGGCCGCTTCGTCGACCAGCGCTCCGCGGGCACAGTTGATCAGCTTGGCTCCTGGCTTCATCTTGGCAAGCTGAGCCGCGCCGATCATATGCTGGGTCTCATCCGACAGCGTGGCGTGAAGCGTGATGCAGTCCGATGCTGCGAAGAGCTCATCCAGCCCGCGGACCATGGTGACCGCTCCGTTCAGGGCCGTCTCGCCGCTGACAAAGGGATCATAAGCCAGCACTTTCATCTCCAGCCCCAGGGCCCGCTGGGCCACGGACCGCCCGATCCGCCCCAGACCCACAATGCCCAGGGTGCGCCCGGCGAGCTGATCGCCTTCATAGGCGGCCCTGCTCCAACCGCCGCCGACTACGTGGCAATGGGCCTCCACAATCCGGTGATGGAGTGCGAGCATAAGGGCGACAGTGTGCTCAGCGGTGGAGATGGTGTTGGCGTCGGGCGTGTTCAGCACCAGTACGCCGGCAGCGGTGGCGGCCTCCAGATCGACGTTGTCCACTCCCACTCCGGCCCGGGCGATGGCGGTGAGCCGCCCCGGCTTGGCCAGCGCCTCCTTGGTGACCTTCACCGCCGAACGGATCAGCATCCCATCGTATTCGCCGACTGTCTCGCCCAATTGCTGCGGCGAAAGCCCCTGCTTGACGTCGAAGCTCACCCCCGGCGCGCTTCGCAACCGCTCGAGTCCGGCTTCGGCAATCTTGTCCGCTACGAGGATGCGAGGCATGGTCAATACTTCGACGGATCCATGCGACGCGCCCTTTCTTCATCGAGGGTGCGTTTGCGGAGCGGGCGGCCAATGTCCTGTTCAAGCCGTCGGGTGGCCTCCTGGCCTTCGCGCAATCGCTCTTCCACGGAAAGCGATGCCATTCGCTCGGTCACCGCGTCCTTCCATCGGTCCACCTCACGAAGGTAATCGTCCAAAGTTATTCCCATTCCAGAACCTCCAATGGCGTGTGGATGGCGAGCTCGCCCGCGAACCCAGACAGCACTGCAATCGCGTTGAACGCCTCCGCCTTTCGGACGTTGGCGATATGTCGATAGTTCCAACTTACGAGCCAATCGAGTTCGTAGACGAGCGCGCAGGCTACGTGCCGGGCGTCATCCGCCCGACCGGGTTGCAGCACGCCTTCCGCGATGAATCGAGTGGCCAGTGCCTCGATCTCGGGAGCCAAACCGAGAACCTCTGGGTCAACAGCATCGATCTTGCTGACGATGATCTTCTTCACATCGCTGGGGGCGCGGCCCACTTCTTCTGATACAACGTCCGAAATAAAGGGCATGTGCATACGGGCGGAGCATTGATCGAGCAACAGCAAGGTCGGCTCCTGCAGAAGCGGGTTTTGCCCCGGTACCACCATGCTCCACACGCTGGTTTCCAAGTACACACGTCGCATGCTTCCGATTATACTCGAATGGCCGCCGGGTTGCGAAGAGGAGCGCGGCCTGCCATTGGTGTGCGGAGAGCAGCCCCGTGAAGGTCTTCAATGTTGAGACATTCCGCCTGGGAATCAACAACCTGCGGCTACACAAGCTGCGCTCGCTGCTGACCTCGCTGGGCATCATCTTCGGAGTAGCCGCGGTGATCTGCATGCTGTCCATCAGCGAGGGCGCCTCGGCCGACGAAATGCGCATGATCCAGCTCCTCGGCACCAGGAACATCATTGTTAACTCGGTCAAGCCCCCGCAGACCATGCAGACGAGTCAGGGCGGCAACAGCTTCCTGGTGGAATACGGGATCGTCCACAACGATCTCTCGGTGATCGAGCAGACCATCCCACACGTCGCCCACGTCGTCCCGTTGCGGACCGTGGCCTATCGGGCCCGGCACGGAGATCGGCAGGCGAACGTTGACGTCATCGGCACGACCGCCGACTTCTTCGAAGTCGTCAATATTGACGTCATCGCCGGGCGGACTCTCGCTCCGGCCGACGTACTCGAGCGGACCAACGTGTGCGTGGTCGGCGACGAGGTCCGCAGCGAGCTCTTTCCCTTCAAGGACCCGCTGGGCGAGACGATCCTCGTGGAGCGTTATCCCACGGCTATCCCCTTCACCGTCGTGGGCGTGCTCCAGCAGGTGCAAACGGCCGGCACCCCGGCGCGAGGCGTCGAGGAGCGGAACCTCAACCGCGAAATCCTGATTCCGTTTTCCACGTCCATGGCGCAGTTCGGGGAGATCACCCGCCGCATCGGGGCGGGCTCCCGCGAGCTGATCAAGATGCAGTATTCGGGGCTGTACATCACCGCGGATGACATCGAGAACGTTCTGCCGGTTTCGAAGATGATCGAGCGGGTCTTCGAGCACGGGCATCCCAAGCAGGACTATGAGATTAAGGTTCCGCTGGCGCGGCTCAAGCTGGCGGAGAAGAAGAAACGCAATAATCAACTCACCCTGGGCTTCATCGCCGGAATCTCCCTGCTCGTTGGCGGAATCGGGATCATGAACATCATGCTCGCTACGGTGACCGAGCGGACACGGGAAATCGGCATCCGCCGCGCCCTGGGCGCCCGGCAGAGGCACATTACGGTTCAGTTTCTCGTGGAAACGGTGGTGCTTTCGACCACCGGCGGGCTGGTCGGCGCGGTGTTGGGCATCATCGGGGCCTATGCGATCAATCAGCTTGCCGACTGGCAGACCATCGTCAGCGTCTGGTCGGTGGCGGTGAGCTTCGGATTGTCCGTGCTGGTGGGCATTTTCTTCGGCATGTACCCGGCCATGTCCGCGGCCAAGCTCGATCCCATCGTCGCCCTGCGCTACGAGTGAGTGGGTGCCCCGTCCATCGCGCAGCGATGGGTGGTAGAATCCGCGGATATCCTTCAACGCGGCAACCGCAAATTCGTCCCCCGTGGCCCGTTCCGACCCTCCGGTGGGGGGTCTCGTCGGGGATCGACAGAAAAAGCAGCGCCCTTGCGAGCGGATCGAGAAACCGCGACAACAGAACTTGGCATTCCGCATCGAGGGAGGACGACCATGTCACCGCGGTTCTCCATCTGGCTGATCGTCGTTGGACTCTGCGCTCCGCAAACGCAGGCCCAGAAAATCTACTGGGTGGAAACAGTCTATGAAGGTTCGCCGCCGGTCGCCCGCCGCCTGATCCGTCGCGCCGACGCGGACGGTTCCGACATCGAGGACGTGGTCGATACGGGATCGTCCACGGCCTACGCGATCGCGCTCGATCCACCGCGCGGGCAAGTTTACTGGACCATTCCCGGAACCGGGATCTATCGCGCGAACTTCGATGGATCGGGAGTTCAACTCGTCCTATCGACTTACTCTCCCTGGGGCATCGCCGTGGACATCGTCC
>SBAX01000439.1 GCA_005240095.1 Phycisphaera mikurensis | reverse complement strand
GGCGGCGTGAATCCCATGGCCGGAAGTCTTATACAAAAACGGCTGAATCGATTCCACTTGAACCCCGAGCCAAGACAATCGCACCTCCTTGCCCGCCGCTTTTTCCTCGACTCCAACGATGAAACCGGAGCCGGTTCCGATTTCTCGGTCCTCCTCATCCTTGATGATGAGCTTTACAACAGCGGGGGACGCGGATGCGAAGAGTTGATCGGGGGTAAGCTGGACAGCTTGTCCCTTCGCCCCGCAAGCGAAAGTCAGCGATAGTGCTACGCCAACAATTGCCGGTCGTCTCTGCATGGCCGAACCTTTGATTCAGCACCGCCCATTGTAGCAGTTATGGGGTGGAGGTTGAACAGGGGGCGGCGTTGGCCGGTCACGATTCGTTGCAGGAGGTCGTCGGGCAAGCAGGCAAGCTCGCGTTCCGCGCGGCGCCCGAGTTCCAGGTGCCAGGTCACCGCAGGCGCCCTTTGCGCTTCATGTCCTTGATGAAATCGGCGAATGGCCGCGCCCGATCGCGGCGGCGGGACTCAATGATCAGGCGATCCTGGTCGTCTTCGGTCAGCACACCGGAGTCCAGCAGGCCCCGAAGCAGGTCCTGGCGATCCTTTCGACTAAGCCCCCGCACAATCGTAAGAACCCCCTCGACGAGTTTGGTCATCTCGGTTTCTCCTGCGTCTATCTTCGCGGGGTCCGTTCCGCCCGACAAGCCCGGGTGATGAGTCGGGCGCGCGATCGGTCTACCCGCAAAAAACAAAGGCACCCGGCGGCCTTGAGGGCCGACCGGGTGCCTTGGTATATCAAGGACAGGCTTGTCGTCGTGAAGAATGCGCTGACGTTCTAGAAACTGGAAACTGGAAACTAGAGACTAGAATCCGGTTTCGTGTTTCTTCTAGATAATCCTCTAGAAAGGAGGTGATCCAGCCGCAGGTTCCCCTACGGCTACCTTGTTACGACTTAGTCCCAGTCATCGGGCTTACCGTCGGCCGCCGCGTCCTTGCGGTTCGCTAAGCGGACTTCGGGTACTCCCAACTCCCATGACTTGACGGGCGGTGTGTACAAGGCTCAGGAACACATTCACCGCGGCGTGGCTGATCCGCGATTACTAGCGATTCCAACTTCACGGAGTCGGGTTGCAGACTCCGATCTGAACTGAGGACGACTTTATGCGATTTGCTCCACCTCACGGTCTCGCTTCGCTCTGTATCGCCCATTGTAGTACGTGTGACGCCCTAGGCATAAAGGCCATGATGACTTGACGTCATCCCCGCCTTCCTCCGGCTTGACGCCGGCGGTCTCGCTAGAGTTCCCGGCATGACCCGCTGGCAACTAACGATAGGGGTTTCGCTCGTTAAGGGACTTAACCCGACACTTCACAGCACGAGCTGACGACAGCCATGCAGCACCTGTGCTAGTTTCACCCGAAGGCAGCTTACTCTGGTTTCCCAAAGGGCATCCTAGCATGTCAAACCTAGGTGAGGTTCTGCGCGTTGCTTCGAATTAATCCACATACTCCACCGCTTGTGTGAGCCCCCGTCAATTCCTTTGAGTTTTAGCCTTGCGGCCGTACTCCCCAGGCGGCGCACTTAACGCTTTTGTTTCGGCACGATCGACGTCAGAGTCTCTCATACCTAGTGCGCATCGTTTACGGCGTGGACTACCAGGGTATCTAATCCTGTTTGCTCCCCACGCTTTCGCGTCTCAGCGTCAGGACAGGCCCAGTGACCTGCTTTCGCCGCCGGCATTCCAACGGATATCTACGCATTTCACCGCTCCACCCGTCGTTCTAGTCACCTCTGCCTGCCTCAAGAACGGCAGTCTGCCAGGCCATTCCTCGGTTGAGCCGAGGGCTTTCACCCGACACTTGCCGTCCCGCCTACACGCGCTTTAAGCCCAATAATTCCGAACAACGCTTGCCACCTCCGTATTACCGCGGCTGCTGGCACGGAGTTAGCCGTGGCTTCCTCTGGGGCTGGTCATTTATTCCTAACCCCTGACAGCAGTTTACATCCCGAGGGACTTCATCCTGCACGCGGCGTCGCTCCGTCAGACTTTCGTCCATTGCGGAATATTCGTTGCTGCAGCCACCCGTAGGTGTCCGGACCGTGTCTCAGTTCCGATGTGCCGGGTCGCGCTCTCACGCCCGGTACCCGTCGTTGCCTTGGTGAGCCGTTACCTCACCAACTAGCTGATAGGACATGAATCGCTCCCGGACCGTCGGAGCTTTGCCCGCGGGATCATGCGATCCTACGGGGTCATCAGGTATTACCGTCACTTTCGCAACGCTATCCCTGTGTCCGGGGTACGTTATCCATGTATTCCTCACCCGTTCGCCACTGACCTACCCTCCGGTTGCCCTTTGGATAGGTCCGTTCGACTTGCATGCCTTAGCCACGCCGCCAGCGTTCGTTCTGAGCCAGGATCAAACTCTTCAGTTGTTTGTCTGTGCTAAATCCCGACCCGCAAAGGTCGAGAATCAGATCGACTAAGGGCTTTCATTCTTGCGTCCGTGAGAATGAAAGTTCGCCGGCTCCTGGAGAACCAGCTGACTTTGCCGCGGCCCACTCGCCTTTCGGCGAACGGCGCGGCGTGATACGCGCGATTCCGGCCTGCTTGGGACGCGGCCAGAAGCGCACATCACATTCTCACGACGACAAACCTGTTCACTTGTCAAAGAGCCGTTCCGCCGAAGGGTTTCCAACGGCGAGCACCGCATGATAGCGATGCGAATCAACGTGTCAACAGACAATACTCCCTTCGTTCCGCCTCGGTTCGTTTTCCTATACACTTAATTTTTTATCGTTTTCCCGCTACGGGTTTCCACCCGTAGGGCGTCTTGGAGGGCGTCGAGGCAGCTTTCCTGGGGATCGGCAACCCGCCAAGATGGGCCGTGTGACGCGTGGGCAACAGAGAACGAGCTCAGGGAAGCGATCATCCGCCTCTAAGCGTGCGATGTGGCTGACTGTTTTGGCCGTGGTGCTCGCCGCCGGCGTCCGCTTCTATCACCTGGGCACCGAGGACTTCTGGCAGGACGAGATTCACTCCCTGTTCAACTCCGCGGCCAGCCGCGCCGCAGTCGAAAACCTGCCTCACGGGGTGATCCTTCGGGAGGTTCCCCGCTACGCCAAACTCACGCCCGCCAGCACGCCTGCGGCCGTGTGGCGCAACATGGACGACGACAGCCATCCACCGCTGTACTTCATGCTCCTGCTTGGCTGGCGGCGCCTCTTCGGGGACGGGGAGGCGGCCGTCCGCACCATGCCGGTGCTGTTTTCGGTGCTCTCCATCGTGCCGGTGGCGCTGATTGCCTTGGAGCTGCGCCGGCCGGCACTCGCGCCGCTGGTAGCGCTGCTGTTGGCCATCTCGTTCGCGCACATCCTCATGGGCCAGGAAAACCGGCCCTATTCGCTGAGCCTGCTGCTGGTGAGCACGAGCTTCTTTCTTCTCGCACGGATCGAGAACGGTTGGGCGGAGTGGTCGAAACCCAAGCGGGCGCTCTACGCGGCGGCGTATGGCGTGATCGTTTTTCTGGCGCCGATGACGCACTACTTTTCGGTGCTGGCGCTGGTGGGGCAGGGCGTGTACGCGCTGATTCGGCTGCGGGGGTCGGCGCGGACGGTGTGGGCGTTCACGGCCGGTGCGGCGGCGCTGGCCTTTTGCCTGATCTGGGTCCCGCATCTGCTCGCCCAGCGGGACTTCATCGCTTCGCAGGACTGGCTGATTGAGGGCGTGCCCGATCACGCTCACCGCACCGTGCTTCGAGCCGCCGACCTGCCCACGCGGCAGCTATTTCTGACCAAACGGTTCCTGCTGGATGCCGTCAATTCGATGACCGGCTTCGGCATACTGACCGCGTCGTGCCTGATTCTGTGGTTTTCGCGGGCCCGGGAGGCGTTGATTTTCGCGTGCTGGTTTCTGGCGCCGATCTCGATCCTTACGGCCATCGACTTGACCACGCAGCAGCAGCTTCTTACCCACATCCGCTACAGTTCGGCGGCAATTCCGGGCTTGGCGGGACTGATTGCCTTGGCGGTCGGGCGGCTGCCGCGAGCGTTGGCATGGCTGGCCGTGCTCGCCCTGGTTGCCGGCTCGCTGCGGACGCTGTACTACCTTCCGGCGCAGCACAATCCGCACAGCCGCATGGCCGCCAGGCTCATCGAGCGCGACCTGCGGCCCGACGATCTGATCATCTACGACGCCGTGGAGTGGCCCAGCTTCTGGCCGCTGCGGATGTTCCAGATGGTGTCGTATTACCTGCCCTACAATCCGCCCACGCTGCTGCTGCGACGCCATCCCGATGAGGCGCTGAAGGCGCAGATGGCGAAGTTCGAGCGCATCTACATCATCACCCCGCGGGTGAAGGACAACGCCCCGGAGATTCCCGACTACCTTGCGGACTCGCATCCCTTGGTCCTGGCGTCGGATCAGATCAACGAGATCGGGTGGGTCTATCTGTTCACGAAGTGAAACGCAGTCGTCATGCCGCTTCACGGCCGCCGGAAACCATGAAAGGGGAGCCTTGGGACCGGGATTTTAGGAGCGCCCAACAAAACGACGGCCTTGGGGTCGTCGCCTTCGTGCGTCCGCGCGGGGCTGAAGCCCACGGCTCCCCCTTATTGTCGGCGCAGGCTGGACTTGAGCGTCGGGATCGGTTAGCATACGGACTTAAGGGCCATTTGTTGTCACAAGTTTGTGCGGTGTTCTGGCCGGCGACGTCGGATTCGCGTCGGCAGGCTCATTTCCAGCTTTCGTGGTTGAGGGAGGACAAGTCATGGAGCGCACCTTGGTGTCGTTGATCGTGGCATTCGTGTTTCTGCAAGCGGCCGTCTCTCAGGTGTCGGTGGGGGCGCCCGTGGGGAAGTCATTCACGTACCAGGGCCAGCTCAAGAGCGACGGGGTTCCGGTCACGGGGACGGTGAACGCCGTCTTTTCCCTATGGAATCATCCAACGGACACAAGCCTCGGAGCCAAAGTGGGTGGAGACCAGGTCATCGCGGCGCTGCCGGTGAGCAATGGCTTCTTCAGTGTGGTGCTGAATGCGGCCAACGAATTCGGCGCGCTGGCGTTGGACGGCAACGAACGCTGGCTACAGATCACCATCGATTCCTCGCCGCTGTCGGCGCGGCAACCGATTCTGGCTGCGCCGTACGCGGTCCAGACGCGGGGTCTCTTCGTCGACGACAGCGGCGGTCTCGGGCTGGGTACGAGCAGCCCATCGGCGAAACTGACCATCAACGTCGGCGGGGGCGACAACTCGGCGGTTTTGGCCATCCGCGAGGATGATGTCGAGGAGACTTTCAGCCTGCGGGCGGATTTGTTGGCCCCGGCGGGCAGCTCCAAGTTGCGGCTGATCAATGCGTTTGGAGGTGCCTTGATGACCTGGAGCGCGGGCGGTGCCATCGGTGTGGGGACGGCCTCGCCGGTGACCCGGGTTCACGTCGAGGGGGGAACGGACGCGGCCCTGGGCGGCGGAGGATACCTGACCCTTGGCCCTACAGCCGGCGGCAACCTCGCCATCGACGACAACGAGATCATGGCCCGCAGCGCAGGTGTGACGTCCACGCTGCACCTGAACCATAACGGCGGCGATGTTCTCATCTCGGCTCTGTCCGCGGACGGCGACGTGGGAATCGGGGTTTCGACGCCGGCCAGCCGGCTGGATGTGGCCGGCAGCCTGCGGCTTCGCGAAACGGGCAGCCCGGCGATCATTCTCTCCGGTAATGGGGAGTCCGCCGCAGATACGGGCATCGGACACCCGTCGGATGGAGTCATCACGCTTGTCTCCAACAACGCGGAACGAGTCAGGGTGACCAGCGGGGGCCATGTGGGCATCGGTACGACGGCTCCCGGCGCGCCGTTGCACGTCGTGGATACTGCGGGCTTTCCGCAGGCGATCCTCGAGAACGCGGGCGGTTCGGGTACCTGGCTAAGCCTTCGAAATACCTCGGCCGGGGGGCGTTCGTGGAACCTCATCTCCACGGGAAACACCAACGGAGAGGGCGCGGGCAAGCTTCTGTTCAACGATCAAAGCGGCGGCGGCACGCGGATGACCATCGACGGCGCGGGACAAGTCGGCATCGCCACGGCCAGTCCGGCGACGACCTTGGATGTGAACGGCACCACGACGACCAAGGCCCTGCACATCACGGGCGGCGCGGACGTGGCCGAGCCGTTTGAGATTGCGGCTGCGGACGACATTGTTCCCCAGCCGGGGATGGTGGTGAGCATTGATCCGGAGCGCATCGGCGGTTTGCGCATCGCGCGGCGCGCCCAAGACCGCAGTGTGGCGGGAGTGATCAGCGGAGCCAACGGCATCCAACCGGGATTGACCTTGTCGCAGACCGAGAGTGTTGCGGACGGGCAGTGGCCCGTGGCGGCTGTGGGGCGCGTGTGGTGTTGGGTCGATGCTGACGCCGGCGGGCCCGTCGCCGCAGGCGACCTGTTGACCACCTCCGCCACGCCCGGTCACGCCATGAAAGTACGTGACGCGCCCGCGGCCAACGGGGCCATCCTGGGCAAGGCGATGTCGCCTCTTGAGGCAGGGCGGGGTCTCGTCCTGGTGCTCGTGGCCTTGCAGTAGGAGAACCGTCATGAGAAATGGTAATTATCCGACGTTCTTCCTCGCGGCCTTGCTGCCGGGCCTGGGCGCACCGCTTGCCCGCGGGCAATACTGCGCCGAACCGGAGTACTCGGATTGCGTTGGCGGCTGTTCCGGCGCGTGCGGCGATTCTTGCGGTGCGGCGCAGACGACCTGCGAAGGCGTTTGCGATGCAACCTATGAGACGTGTGACGCCGGATGCGATGTGTGCTGCTTTGCGGGATGCAGCGACCAGGAGTGCAGCGACTGTCGCACGACATGCTCAGATACGCAAACAAGCTGCCGCTCGGGCTGCCAACTCCAGTGCAGCAACTGCAGGGCGCCGTGCGAGGACTCGTGTGAGTTCGTGCTCTGTGATTATCCGCCGGTCTGCAACGCAGGCGGACCGTACTATGTCGCCTGCCAGGAGAGCGAACCACTCGTCAGACTCGACGGCTCGCAGTGCAGCGATGACCATGGGCTGGCTGATGGACTCCAACTCTGGACGACGGACTGTCCCGGCGCTGACTTCACCAGCAATGGCTCGCTATTGTCCGTGTTCTCGATCGACCCCGACGAATGCACACCCACGCAGTGCGGGGCCACGCTGCAGATCACGGACGGTCACTTCACCGCCTCCTGCGATGCGGGGGTATTCTACGTCCTCGGTATGGCGATCTTCGTCAACTACGAGAATGCCCCTCCTGCACCCGCTGACGGAACCGTTGAACTCCCGTATCCCACGGTAACCCAAGGGGTGAACGCGGCGAGCAGTTCGGGTACCACGGTTTTGTTCATGCGGTGGGGCGACTATCCCGAGAGCGTGACGATCAACAAGGACATCTGGATCGCGCCCTACGGAGACGGTGGTCTTCCCGTCACCATTGGCGATTGAGCTGACCGGCGCGAACAGCATGGCGGGCGACGGGCCTGCGTCAGCCGCGGCGCACAGGGTCTTACACGTTGCTACAGCGTCATGCAGGAAGAGCGTGGACCGGCAAGGATCTCGCCGAACGTGCCGAGAAGGGACCCTCCGCTTACAATCGGGACGTGGTCAGCCGGTCACCCTATCACGAGTTCGTCATGGCCATGGAGCGCGTCGAGCAACGACTCAGGAAGGTCACCGCCGCCCTGGACGCGGCGGGCATCCCCTATGCGGTGATTGGGGGGAACGCCGTGGCGAGCTGGGTCGCGCGTGTGGAACCGGCCGCGACGCGCACAACCGTGGACGTGGACATACTCGCTCATCGAGCGGATCGAGAACGCATCTCGAAAGCGCTTACCGAACTTGGTTTTGGCATGCGCGATTTGCGCAGAATGGTACTGTTCATCGATCCCGATGAACCCAGCGAACGGTCCGGCGTGCACTTCGTCTGGGCCGGCGAGAAGGTCCGCAACACGTATTCGCATCCTGCACCCGCGGTGGAGGAGTCGGTTGAGTCACCGGAAGGGTTCCGCGTGCTCGATCTGCCGGCTCTGGTGCGCATGAAGCTCACATCGTTTCGAGACATCGACCGGGTGCATGTGGCCGATCTGCTCCACGTGGGGCTCATCGACGACGCCGTGCGGAAGTCGCTGCCCCTCGACCTGCGCGAACGCCTCGACGTCGTCGAAGCGTCGATCGAGCATGAGGAATAACCAAGCACCAAGTACGAAGGACCAAGGACCCAAGAACGCGCGCGGCCGTGCCTTTTCCCCCCTCCGCGCGGAAATGTACGTGCTTAGCGTGCCAATCCCGCGCACAAGCCCAACGGGCTTACGACCTTTAGCCCAGGGTTGTCCGCCCCAGGCGGACTACCCTGGGTCTGCGTGCGGTTCCACCAACAACCCCAAGGAGCTTGGGAAAAAATCTCCTTGGCTTGACCGATTTGATATCATGATGGCATGAAGAACTCAACACTGTTTCCAGGGATGGAGGTTTCGGCGGTTGCT
>SBAX01000365.1 GCA_005240095.1 Phycisphaera mikurensis | reverse complement strand
TAGCCGGCGACCCAGTCGCGCTTCTTGTTCACCTTCTCGCCTCGCTTCGGCTTTGATTTGCGATCGCTGGGCGCATCGGCCTCCTGGTCGTGGGTTTTCCGGTCGCTGGGTCCGGCGACAACGTCTGGTTTTGGCCGATTTGGCTTGGACTTAGTTCTGGGCTCGACGTTGACGGCCTTTGGCGGACGCGCCGACGGTTCCGTCATGAATGCGGCAGCGTCGTTGCTGTCGTCGCCCCCGAGGAAGTAGTACGAGCCCGCGCCGAGGGACAGCACCGCCACCACCCCCAGCACGACCTTCTGGTTGATGTACTCTCGCATGAGTCGAACTCCTCATCGGCCCGCCGTCTCAGACGCCCGATTCCGCGGGCCTAAAGCCCTCTGTTCCGAGACCTTAGACGCGCGCGCTAGGCGGAAGTTCCCATAGGTCCCATAGGTCCTATTTCAGGCCGAGGGGCTGCAGCGCCGCTGATGCTGATAGGTAACGTCGCGGCGTTCGCGGATAAGCCGCAGGTTGAGCCCGCCGGCGGCGTCGAGGGAGACCTCCCAGACCTGGCCCGCCTTGACCCGCACGGCCGGGGCTTCGCACTGGGCGACGCGCACGCCATACTCCTCGGCCAGCGCCGGGTCCTCCATCATCTGCCAGAACAGGCCCCACAGGCGAGTGTCGAAGTCCTCAGCGCTGTCCCCGCGTTGCAGGCGCGCCGCAAGGCCGTGGTTGAGTTCCTGCGCCGACGCCGCGGGCTGATGCTCGCCGAAAATCCTGCGGAAAACGGCCAGGCTCTCGCCGCGCTGGGCGTCGCCTTCGCCCACGTGCTCGTGAGCAAACTTGATCACCGCGGCCTCGAAATAGACCAAATCGCCGAGCACCTCGACGGCCTGCGGCTCGGACACGGCGCCGTCCGGCTCGATCTCGTGCCACAGGATGGCACTCACCAGACGCCCGTGTGCGTCGTTGACCTGATCGACCACGTCGGCCTGGGCCACGCGGCGAGAAGCGCTCAGCCGACGTGCATATTCGATCAGTCGTTCGCGATCGCGCTGCAGCTGCGTGACCTGCGTGGAAAGACGCCGGATTTCGAGGGCGTGGTAGCCGCCCCAGACGAAAAACAGGGCCCCCAGGGCTAAACCGGCCCCGATAACCGACCTAAGCCAGCCCAATCCCGGGATTCTGACAGCCATACCGCCTCCTATGCTTTTTCGGCATGCCGGTGGCGGGGAAAGCATGGGAACCTGTCGCCCGGCAGGGGGATCGTGGACGTCCGCGTGCGCTGCCGCTTATCGGAAGTCCTTGTCAGAACTGGACTTACGCCGCGGCGGGGCCGGAAAAACCGCTAAGGTTTGTGAGGGCGCTTGGGCCGGGGAAAGATGGCGGCTGGCGGTCAAGGGAAAAAGTCAGATTTGACGATTCAGACGGCTTGACTCCGCGGGCTGAACCCGCTTAAATAGGCGTCGTGTTGTATCAGGCGACCGCGCGTCACCCGCCGCTGGCGGGATGCGGTCACCGTCGGTGAGAGGGGTGTCACCAGCACGACCGACGCATATGCCAGCCTGAGTGACTGGAGAGGGAAGGGAGAGTCGGCCTAGTCAGACCGGCGTCGGACACTCCCAGAAAGTTTAATCTAGGTCGACGTTGCCTTGAGGGAGGTAGGGGTGATGTTTTCACGCGGTGTAGCTTTGTGCTCAGTTCTGGCTTTGGCATCGATCGCCCAGGGGGGGGTGACGGTGCAGCTGGTGGCGACTCCGTCGAGCGGGGGGCCAGGGTGCGATCCCGGCGAATATGAGGTCGGTCAGCAAGTCAGCGTCGAGGTGCGACTTGTGCAGAATCCGGTCGGTTCGGATCAGCTCGTCCGACTCGACGAATTCGATTTTCAGCAGACCGCGCCGTTGTTGTTGGACGGGATAACGTTCCCGACGACTCACGATCGCGGCACGGGCGGCACGGGGGACGACATTCATTTCTGGAAGTTTGACTCCTTGACCGGTTGCACCAGCACGCCCGCGTTCTGTGGTTTCAACCACTATATCGACGACGATCTGCCCGCTGGGCTGGTGGATACGCGGCCCAACGTGCTCTCTATGGCCTACTACGGGCTCAACGCAGACAACACGGCGCAACTGACGCTCAAGGGCGACGGAACTCCACTGGCTATCGGCGTGATGGACGTGACCATGCCGGCCCTCGGCGGGTCCTACAACCTGAACGTGCTCAACGCGGCGGACACCGATATGAACAACCGTCGTGCTCGCGTGGACTTCGGCTTCGAGCCGCACACCATCTGGTGTGCCGGGCAGGCGGCGCCGAATGACGTAAGCGGCGGAACCCTCGTCTTTAACGTGGTGGCAATGTGCGACGTCGGGTGCGTACCTAATTCAGCTGCTCTGGTCTCCTCGATCCCGCCGTTTGTGAGCGTGGGCCAGTCCACGGGCTTCCCGGCCCCGTTGTGGCGAACGCTGCGGCACGTCATCCGTCTGGATTTCAGCGAGCCCGCGAATTGCCCGGCGCTGACCCCCCCGACCGCAGGCCAGATCCTGATTCGCGAGATGCTGGCCAATGGGGCTTTTGGAAGCGACCTGTCCGCGAGCTTCACGTATACGATCGAGGCCGGCAACGTGCTGAGGGTCCGCGAGCCTTCGACGACGGCAACGGTGCTTTTGGATAACAAGTGGTATGCGATCTCCAACAACAACTGGCCGGGGGTGGCGCCCTTTGAGGCCCAGTTCGCGGTGAACGTGGGTGACTTCGACGGCAACCGGTTCACAACGCCGACGGATGTGTCGGGGATCAACGCGGCGCCAGGGCCCCAGCCTGACCAAGGGCGGGCGGATGTCAACGGGGACGGCTTTAAGACGCCGACGGACGTGAGTATTGCCAACTCCGCCCAGGGCCCGCCGCCGGCTAAGCCGACCGGGCACTAGTTAAACTGGCTAAATTGGGTCGTGGTTTTTACGTGGATTGGGGCTTGCACGTAGGGTCAGCCCCGGGTAAAGTGGTCGAAGATTGATGTTCCCGCAGCGTGTTTCGGGAGGGGCTAAAGACGCAAGGAGAATGAGATGAGGAAAGTCGCAGCTGTTTTGTGTGTGGTCGCTCTGGCGGCGGTGTCCGCCGAAGCTGGTGTGGTGACGTTCAACCCCGTGTCGGCAGTCGTAAACCCCGGTGAGCCGGCGATCTTTGACGTGTCCGTGTCCGCGGACTTGGCCACATACGACGCCATCGGTATGCTGTTTGGCACGTCGACGTTGCCAGACGAGTCGACGCATGCCCTCAGCTTCCAGTACTCTCCGCTTTTTGCGCCGGGACCGTGCGACACCTGCGTGACGCTCCCGGCCCCGCCTCCCGGACCGTTCGGCGTGTGGACGCCGGTCGACCTGTTCGTGGGTGGCAACCGGTTCGCCTCCCCGGCTTGGGGAACAACCGAACCGATCCTGGTCGGTCGGCTCACCGTTGATACGACCGGGGCAGCGCTGGGCAGCTTCTTCGATGTCTTCGTAAGCGGGAACACGGAGCTCGAGATCATCGGCACGGCCCTCAGCTCGGTAGCCTTGGGCACGGGCGCCCCGGAGCCGCTCAATGGCTCTGCCCGCGTCTCCATCGTTCCGGAACCCGCGACCCTGTCGCTGCTGGGGCTCGGTCTGGTCGGCCTGATTCGCCGGCGGTTTGTGGCGTAGTTAATGAGCTAGCCGCGTCTGCCGGTTACCGGGAGGCGCATGCTCAGCTGTGACTTTCAAGCGATTTCCTCGAGTCCGGTGCGCGGGCAACCCGCGTGCCGGGCTCTTTTTTTTGCACTTGCTGCGGTAGGGAGCCGCGGGCTTCAGTCCGCGCGGACGTGTCGGGAGGGCGAGGCTCCCGCCGAGCCGTTCAGGGGAGGGAGGTTCGCGCCGGGCGACTTGGCCCGCGACTCATGAGGTAGATAGGGCGGTGCGACTCCGCGCGAAGGCAGGACTGGCCGATACCCGCAGGGCGGGACGGCCTGAAAGATAGACCAGAAAGGAAAGGACTGGCGAACATGAAACGAGCACTTCTGGCGATGGTGGCCGCGGGTCTGGTGGCCTCGGCGGCCTCGGCGAGTAACATCGACATCAGGGTACAGAAACTTGGTGGAGGGGGCGTAGTCAACGTGCGCGTGGGCGGCACCGTGGAGTACCAGATCGTCGGCGAGCTGACCGACAACGTCAACGAAGGCCTGGCCCTCATAGGCCTGAGCCTGGACTTCACCGGTGGAGACATCGGCGAAGCCGCCGATGAGCCCGCGGCCAACCCCATGCTCAACTTCGATATCCCCGCGGGCATCACCAATCCGGCCGGCTATGGCGGCACGATGATCGGCGGCGACCTGGTCCAGATCGGCGGGGCCCAGAACACCATCAAGAACGTCGACACCGCCCCGTTCCCCACCGGCACGGTGATCACCGGCGTGGCCGCACTAGGATCGCCTGTGATCATCGCCACGGGCAGCTTCGTCCTGCCCGGCACGGCCGTACCGGGGAGCTACCAGCTGAGCGCCTTCGACGTCTTCGCCAACGTCATCAAGGATGGCGAAACCGGCGAGGTCTTCTGGGCGACCGAGGCCGCGGGCGTCGGCGCGATGACCAGCCTGACCGTCAACGTCGGCGACGTCTGTACTGCGGCGGTGACTTCGACGATCCCACCGCACACCACCGTTGGTCAGTACAGCGGCTTTCTCACCAATAGCACCCTGTGGCGAACCCTGCGGCACGTGATCCGCATCGATTTCGACGAACCCGCTGGATGTCCGGCGCTCACTGCTCCGACGGCAGGTCAGATCCTGATCCGCGAGATGCTCGCGAACGGCGCTTTCGGCCCCGACCTCTCGGCGAGTTTCACGTACACGATCGAGGCGGGCAACGTCCTGCGAATCCGCGAGCCCTCCACGACGGCGACGGTGCTGGCGGACAACAAGTGGTACGCGATTTCGAACAACAACTGGCCGGGCGTGGGGACCTTCGAGGTCCAGTGGCCCGTGAACACGGGCGACTTCGACGGCAACCGGTTTACGACGCCCACAGACGTATCCGGCATCAACGGCACGCCAACCGGTGTTGTGCCGGACCAGGCTCGTCAGGACGTGAACGGCGATGGGTTCCGGACGCCCACCGACGTGAGCGCGGCCAATGGCGCCCAGGGCCCGCCGCCGGCCAAGCCGACCGGGCACTAAATGGCGTCGCAGCTTAGGTGAATCCCCGCCGGCCGAGGGCTCAGCAGCCCTCGGTCGGCGGTTCTCTTGTGAGGGGCCGTCCATGGGAAGGGGCGGAAGGCAATCCGCGGGGAGGCTGGCGGTCCTGCTGGGCGTATGGCTCGCGCCATCCGCTGAGGCCCGGGCCGCTACCGTCACCTTCTCACCCGACCCGTTGATCATCAACCCTGCCTTGGGCGGCCAAAGCAGCGTCAACCTGCTCATCGAGGTGGAAAGCCTGTCCGCCTTCGACGCCGTGGACTTGGTTGTCACCTCCCAGGACCTTCCC
>SBAX01000385.1 GCA_005240095.1 Phycisphaera mikurensis | reverse complement strand
TCCCCAAGCTCATGGTCAACGCCGCCAGCGGGAACATCTCGATTGCCTACGGGGCGAAGGGCAACAGCATCGCGGTCAGCAGCGCGTGTGCCTCGGCCACGCATGCCATGGGTGAGGCGCTACGGCACATCCGCGACGGGATGGCGGATGTGGTTTTTACCGGCGGCTCGGAGGCGGCGCTGACGCCGCTGGCTCTGGCGGCGTTTGCATCGATGAAGGCCTTGAGCACCCGCAATGACGAGCCGGCGAAGGCCAGCCGCCCGTTCGATCGCGACCGGGATGGTTTTGTGCTCGCGGAAGCCGCGGGTGCGGCGGTGTTTGAGGAGCTGGAGCACGCCCGCCGGCGAAACGCGCCCATCCTGGCGGAAGTCATCGGCTTCGGGGCCTCCTCCGACGCCGACCACATCACCCAGCCCTCGGAGAACGGTGAAGGCGCGGCGCGAGCGATGGAACTCGCGGTTCGCGATGCGAAGCTTTCGCCGCAGGACGTCGATTACATCAACGCGCACGGCACCAGCACCCCGCTGGGCGACGTCGCTGAAACCGTGGCCATCAAGCGCGTCTTCGGCGATTGGGCCAGGAAGCTGGTGGTGAGCAGCACGAAGAGCGCGGTGGGGCACTCTTTGGGGGCCAGCGGCGGGGTGGAGCTCATTGCCTCTATCCTTGCGGCCAAGAACTCGGTTATTCCACCGACCATCAACCTCGACAACCCCGGCGAGGGCTGCGACCTGGACTATTGCCCCAACACGGCCCGCGATCGCAAGGTCAAAGTGGCGATGAGCAATTCCTTCGGTTTCGGGGGGCACAACGCCTGCATCGTCGTGCGGCGGTGGGAGTAGCCCTCACTTTCAAGCCTCGGTTCTGAATGCGTCGATACTCCCTTTGACGAGGACGGGCCTTCGGTCCGCGCGCACAGCGGGCAGGCCCGCAGGAACGAAGAAATGCCGATGGTTGCCGCCAACCGACCGGAAGGAAACGAAAGCCGGGCGCTTTCCGGCGCGCATGCCGGCCCCGGGGAGATCAAGCGGATTCTCCACCTGAGTGTGCCGGTCAGCGCGACCCTGGCCGAGCGTAACATGAACATCGGCGCGATCCTGGCGATTAATGTGGGCGCGATTCTGGAGTTTGACGTGCCTGTGGACGCGGAGTTGACGCTGTACGCCGGCAACCGCGCGATCGGGCGGGGCCAGCCCATCAAGTCCGGGGAAAACTTCGGAGTCCGTATCACCAAGATCGACAACCTGGAGCACCGCATCGGGGCGATGGGAGGCAGTGCGGACGGGACGGGCGAAAAGTAGGGCGGCGCATCACACCATAGTTACCAATTACCAATTACCAATTACAAACGGCCACCGGTCACTTTGGGCTCGAATCATCGGCAATCAAGCGTTCGGCGAGTTGGCGGGCCTGCTCGGGGGTGGCAATCTGTTCGTTAAGTTGAGCGCGGTAGACGGCCTTGAGTATCTCGCCGAATCGCGGCCCCGGCGCCAGGCCCATGCTGCTTAGGTCGTCGCCGGTCAGTAGCGGTGGGGGGGCGATGCGGTCGGGCTCGATGCGTGCCGCGCGATCGCGGACGCGCTCGTAGAGCCCGATGGGAGCCGCCGCGTTGGTTGCGCACTCCACGCGCAAGAGCTCGAGGAGCTCGGGCCAGGCAGCCGGCGCCATCAACGTTTTCAGGTCGGCCAACTCCAGCCGCCCCTCGTCCAGCAGCGTAGCGAGGGAACGGACCAGCCAGGCGGTGGTTTCGATGAGCTTGTTGCTGAGGCGCATGGCCCGCCCGATCTCTTCGATACGGGCGGGACTTTCGGCGCGGAGCACGACGGCGAGAGCCAGATGCGGGGAAACCGGCTCGTCGGCCAGCGCCGCCAGCCGCCGGGCGACGGCGTCGATCTGAGCAACGGTGGGTCGCCACTCGACGGTAAGGTGCTCGACGAGTCCCAGCGTGGCGAGAAGCTCCCAGGCAGTGGCGCGGCTGGGGTCGGCGAGGATCAACTCCAGTTCCATCCATATGCGTTCGGGGCTGATGGCTCGCAGTCGCGGGGCATGGCTGCGGATGGCCTGGGCCGTCCGCGGTTCGATCGGGAACTGCAAGCGGGCTGAAAAACGCACCGCCCGGAGCATGCGCAGATGGTCTTCGGTCAGGCGGCGGTCGGGATCGCCAATCGTGCGGATCACCCGTGCTTCGAGGTCCTTCCTTCCGTCTACGTGATCGATCACGCGATCGTCGATGGGGTCGTAGAACAGGCCGTTGATAGTAAAGTCGCGACGGCGGGCGTCCTCGACTTCCGTGCCGTAGATCACAGTGTCGGGATGCCTGCCGTCCGAGTAGGGGCCATCGGCGCGAAACGTGGCGACTTCGATGTCGTGGCCGAACTTGCGAACCAGGACGACGCCGAACTTGGCGCCTACCAGGCGGGTTTTTGGAAAAAGGCGGGTTACCTGCTCCGGATGAGCATCCGTAGCCACGTCGTAATCATCGGGCTGCCGGCCTAAGAGCATGTCCCGCACGCAGCCGCCGGCGAGCAGGGCGACGTGCCCGGCAGAGCGGAGAGTCTTGACGATCTCCACCGCGGCGTGAGCGGGGCTTTGGGGCGGAGCATTCATCGCAGGAGCAAAGTCACCCCGTTGGTGCCGAGAATGCGGCGGTCTTCGACGGTCCACTGGTCCTCGGATGACAAAGTTAAGGTTACCGTCGCCGGATGGTGAAAGACGATGAGCGTTCCCGCAGCGGAAGCGGGAGCAATCGTGCGCAGGAAACTACGCAGCAGGCCGTCGGGCCCAACGTTCTCCACGTCGCGATAGGGCGGATCAAGAAACATCAGGTCGAACCCCTGGCCATCGGCATTCGGCGGCGAGGGGCGCCAGGCATCCACGGGCAGGACGACGGCGGATTGCCCGGCCTCCAAGGCCGCGATGTTCTCGCGAAGGGCGCTGAGGGCGGCTCGATCGCGCTCGAAGAACCAGCACTTTCTGGCCCCGCGAGAGAGGGCCTCCAGCCCCATCGAGCCGCTGCCCGCGAAAAGATCGGCGACGTTGAGTGGCGGCAGACCGCCGGGCGTGTCGTAGTATACGCCGAGCATGTCGAAGATCGACTGCTTCACGCGGTCAGGCATGGGGCGGGTGGCGCCGCTTTTCGGTCGAATGAGCCTGCGGGAGCGCCACTGGCCGCCGATGATTCTCATTCCCGTGATCCTGCGAACGGACCGCGTTGATGCGCTCGGCGCCTTGACGATTGCCGCCGTGCTGATTGACCCACTCATGGGGGCGCAAGTATACTCCCCGTCCGGAGCGTGGGGAACAAACCACAGCGGGGGTCTGGATAGGGCGATGGGTTCGATCCTTTGTGAGCACTGCACGGCGGCCTGCTGTCGATACATCGCCTTGCCGCTGGACAAGCCCCGAACCCCGCGAGACTACGACGACATCCGCTGGTATCTGATGCACCAGAACATCCTGGTTTTCGTCGAGGACGGCGACTGGTACATTCAGTTTCAAACACGGTGCAAGAACCTGGCACCGGACAATCGCTGCGGCATCTACGAGACCCGCCCCGAAATCTGCCGCGAGTACGAACCGGGGGAGTGCGACTACGCCGGCGGGGCATACGACTACGAACACCTCTTCACGCATCCGCAGCAGATCGACGAGTACTACGAGAAGAAGACAGGCCGGAGCCTGCAGGCCGCCCTCGCCGCGCGATCGCGCCAATCATCTGAGCGAACGAGGGGCCGGGCGCGAATCCCCACAGCCCTTCGCAAGCCTTGCGGCATCTGATCCTCTGTGCCAGCCAAGCTAGCGTCTTCGTGCCCATGTGACCTTGGGCTGAGAATCGACAGTTCGCGCCCCAGCGGCGAAACTCGCGGGAATGAGCCGGTGCCAGGCAAGGTTCACAGGAGCGGGAGCATTGAGCTTGCTGGTTTCGGGGTGCGTTTCCGCGTCCCTGGCGAGCAGTACGGGACCGCGCGCGGCGGGAGGGCGGTGGTCCACGGCCGGGCGGCAGGAGGTCCACGTGGGTGAGGAGGTTGAGTTCGATTTCGTGCTGCTCGACGCGACGGGCAGATTCTTGCCACCCAAGGGCGTCGCCGATTACTGCGCCGCCCAGATCGGTGAGGATCGCGTCGAAAGCGAGCCCGACGAAAACGGCCATTTCCGGTTCCGATACCGATTTGATCGCCTGCGGGCGGGCGAGGAGGTCGACGTGCGGGCGGCGGCCTATGCTCAGGTCGGCAGCCGGGACTTCGTGCGTGTCCGGGGCCAATGGATGCGGACGCAGGAGGGGGCTGTAGAATCCGATCGGCCGGTCGCCAGGGACACCATCGCGCTGACCGGTTATGAGGCGGAAGTAGAGCTGCGGCTCCAACAGCCTCCGGATGAACTGGATCGCGGTAGCGGATTGCTGCGATTTCGGCGGCTCGACGGGCAGGTAGCCAATGTTTACATTGAGCGTCGGGATCGGCCGGGCTTTTCGCTGAGCGGGCCTGACGGGCGCGGGTACTACACGGTCCGCTACCGACCCACGGGCGAGCAATTGAACCCCACGGAGACAACGCCGGTAGAGTTCAGCGTCTATGATGTGGGGGGGCGAAAGCACGGCGCGGCGATGAACCTGGAGACGCCGTAGCATGGCGCGACGGCATAATCACTACGAAGCGGCTTTCGAAGACTACGTTCGGTCTCGAGGGTGGCCGTATGTGCCCGTGGATGAACATCGTAAGGCGATTTTCGCCGGGGCACGGGTCAAGTCTTTTGACTTTCTGGTCTATCCGCCGGGCCAGCCCGCGTGGCTGGTAGACATCAAAGGACGCAAGTTTCCCTACGATGGGAAGAACGGGCGGCGTTTCTGGGAGAATTGGGTCACGCGCGAGGATCTCGAGGGGCTAAGCCGCTGGGAGGGGGTTTTTGGCAGCGGCTTTCAGCCGACGCTGGTGTTTGTGTACTGGCTGCTGGGCTTGTCCGCCCATGAGCCGTCTTCGGAGGTCCATGTGTTCCGTAATCAATGCTACGCCTTCGTCTGCGTGTCGGCGTCACAATATGCCGCGAAGGCGCGGGACCGTTCACCCAAGTGGAACACCGTGACCGTGCCGACAAAAGCGTTCCGCGGGATGGTCAGCGCGATGGGGGAGCCCTGTCGAGTCGACATGGAAGCCTAATGGTCTATAATCCCTTCGGTGCTGGAGTCGGATGAGATGGAGAAGCGAGTGCTTACGCGCGTCTGGCGGAAGATTCCTGCGGCGACTGCAGGGCTCATCGTACTGCATACCACGGCCGCCACGGCATGGGCCCAGAAACCGGTGAAGCCGCCCGAGGAGAGCGCTACCCTTCAATGGGTTATCGCCCTGGGCGTGATGGTCGTCGTCGGGATTGCCGCTTTTTTGAACCCCAAACGTTCCCACCGTGCATAGGAGAGTCTTTATGGTCGCTTCAAGCGAAGGAAGTCCTGCGCCGCCGCGACATGCCATGAAGCGCGGGTTGATAGTCCTCCTCGCGATGGTCAACGCCGTGCTGGTCATGGCGCTGCTTGCGGCCTGCGGGTTGCTTCCTGCGGCGATCGCCCAACCTCCGGCCCGCGTGGGGGGCGGCAACTACCTGTGCGTGACGGCCAAGGCGCCTGGGCAGTCGTATGATGTGGTTTACCTGCTGGATCAAGCGAGCCGACAACTTCACGCGCTCTATCCACCTCAGGGCAGCGGGCGGCAACTGACTCGGGCACCGTCGCGCGATCTGCAGGCGGATTTTGGCGGCTGAATTCCGGAGATCTTCTCATGCAATCGAAGGACTTCACGATCGGCGTGCTGGCAACGACCGCCGCCATTCTCCTCGTGGGCTTGGCCGTGGTTCACACGGCGTCGGCACCCGCGGTGGCGGACGGCATGACGACGACCAGCAGCACCGGCAATTTCATTCTGGCCGTCGGCGCATTTATCCAGGCTGACGAAGACCTTGTGTATGTCATCGATACGTCCACCGATCGGATGCTGGTCTACACCTTTGATTCCAACAACCGGCGAGTCGAGATTGTGCAGGGCATAAACCTGGGAGAACTGCGCGGCGCAACCCAGCCGGGTGCCGCGCAGCCTCCGCGAGGCCAGCAGCCCGGCCGCCGGGGCAGCCCGCCCGCACCGCAGCAGCCAACCAGCCCGCCATGATGGAGGTCCGCTCGGCCCCCGGGCGGTGAAATGCGGACCGCCTAGGGATGCGATCGCCCTACTGAGCAATGCAACATAACATACATTATAGGACTACGATGGTGGGGCGTTGCGGCTATGCGCTGCCGGCTATCTTGCCACCGGCCGCTGGCGGCGATCTCGGCTGAGCGGACCTAGAGCCATCGCGGCGACGATGAGGTTCCGGCCGCCCCTGGTGAGTTGGTACAGGTCGCGTTCTTTGGGCCGGAGCAGGCCGGCCAGACGCAGCTGGTTGATGTGGTGGTACAGTGGGCCGGCCAGCAGGTTCGTGGTGCGACGCAGCGATCTGTAGGTCCCCGGCCCTTCGAGGAGCTTGTTGAGGATTACCACCCGCGCCGCGTGTCCCAAGGCGGCCAAGACCTGGGCCAGATTCTTCGACGCTGCCTCCTCCGGACGTCGGACATTGCGGGATTCACGGGACGGGTTGTTGGACGCGGGAATGCGGCGATGCCACCTGCCGCGAACCCGCTCCCTGAGCTTGCCGGCGGTTTCCAGGATCTCGATGGTCACGGAGAATCCATCCCCGCCCCGCCCTTCCGTCAACTGCCTGCCTCTTTTCTTATCTCGGCGTCTTGCAGGCACAGAAACTGTGCGCCTCCAGTTGTCGGTTGCCACTGGTTGTGCCTCCTCCGCCTGCGCGGCAAAAGCAGGCGCAATGACTAGGATCACATCGTCATGGTGTGGCAGTGTACTGGAGGCGTAATTTCGCCTTACCCGGTGCAGGGTAAGCACCAACGTGTTCCTGTGGTCCAGTATAACAGTATATTAGTATAATAGTACATGAGTCGCGAACGCGGCTAGTGGGTCGAAGTGACCCGCAAAGGGAAGAAGGAGGAAACTCTGCCTGGGTTTCTTGTGGGCGGGAGTCGCTTGGCTCCATGCTTGATTAGGCCCCGGCTTCGTGCGGCTCTACCATGACAGCAGGATTCTAGAGGGTACTCGCGCAGGTCGGATTACGTGCCAGGGGCGGCTCCCATCCATTGGAGTGGAGAGGAAACCTGTCAGGAACCCTTCGTGAGCTGGTTCCGCTTGGCAGGAGCCTTGCCCCCCAGAGCGCGCTTACTCCAAGCGCTTGGCAAGCCGGCGTTGGGCTCGGCGGGAGCCTGATACCACCTCCCGGAACGCGTTTACTCCAAGCGCCGCCCACAAGGGGCGACGCTACAGTGACGCGCAGGAGCCTAGCTCTTCCTGCTAATCGACGCTGATCGTGGGGGTCGCCCTGTGGGCGGCGCGTTCGCGGAAGAGTTTGGAGTGAGCTTCGTGGGTCTGGGTGAGGATGGCCTCGCGGCGGGTGTCGTCCACGGCGGTGTCTTCGATGATGCGCCCGTCCCTCATGTGAAGGATGCGGTCGGCCTGGACGGCCACGTCCATTTCGTGGGTCACCAGCACGATGGTGATGCCGTCCGTGTGGAGCTCGTGGAAGATGCGCATGATCTGCTCGCCGGTGCGGGAATCGAGGTTGCCGGTGGGCTCGTCGGCCAGCAGCAAACGGGGCTTGTTGACGATGGCGCGGGCGATGGCCACACGCTGGCACTCGCCGCCGGACATCTCGCTGGGACGGTGTTTGGCGCGCTTGCCCAACCCGACGCGTTCCAGTGCCTCACGGGCGGCCTTGGTCGAGAAGGACCTTCGTGTGTAGACCAAGGGCACCACAACGTTCTCCAAGGCCGTGGTGCGCTGGATCAAGTTAAAGGTCTGGAAGACGAAGCCGATGTGCTGGTTGCGGACTCGTGCGAGTTGCTTGTCGCCCAGGGAGCTGAGCTCCTGGCCGTTGAAGCGGACCACGCCCGATGTCGGGCGGTCGAGGCAGCCGAGGATGTGCATGAGCGTGCTCTTGCCGCTGCCGGAGGCGCCGATGATGCTGACGAACTGGCCGGCGTCGATGTGCAGATCGACACCGTCGAGGGCGTGCACGACGGACTCGCCCATGTGGTAGTCCTTGTGGAGTTGCAGGGCGTCGATCATGGGAGCAAGCACCAGGGCAAGGGGGTACGCAAGAGAAATGGCGCGACGACGCCACACGGTGAAGAGTGCGTCGTGCCGGCCTCCGGGCCGCTATCCGCGGCTGGATTTCTTGGCACGGTCCTTTTCCTCGCGCTTGATGGGCAGTTTGGTGTAGACGAGCTGGCCCTCCTGGAGGCCCTCGCGGACTTCGTTGTAGTTGCCGTTGTCCAACCCGAACTTGCAGGCCACGAACTGCGTCTCATGCTCGCTGGGCGGGGAGCCGGGCTTGGGGATGTAGACGCCCAGCTCGCCGTTGGGGCCATCGCGGATTGCGTCATTGGGGCACAGCAGCACATTGGACACGTGCTCGGAGGTGAAACTGACCTCAGCCCGCATTCCGGATAGGAGGAGGTCGCGATTGTCCCCGATGACCACGATGTCCACGAGGTAGGTCACGACGTTGCTCAAGCTCTTGGGCTCTGGGTAGATGCGTTCAATGACACCCTGAAATTCCTCCTCGCGGAAGGATTCCACGCTGATGTCGGTGACATGCTCGATTTGCTCGACGGCCTTGGCCATGTCCGCGGGCATTTGTAAGGCCGCTTCGCGCCCGGGCCTGGCCCACGCCGGAGCGATGGCCAGCACGCGGCCAATGTCCGATTCGTCCACTTCGGCCTGCACGAGCACCTTCTGGTCGTCCAGGACGACGCCGAGGACCGTGCCGCCAGTCAGCGTGGTCTTGCCGCCCTGAATGACCGCACCAATTTGCGTGTTGATGTTCGCAACGACCCCGTTGATGGGTGATACGATGTCGGTCTTGTCGAGGCGTTTTTGGGCATCTCCAAGCGTGGCTTTGGCCGCCTCATAGGATGCCTTGTATTGCTCGTATTCGTACTCTGCTCGAGGGATGTTCAGCTTCGCCTTCTCGACTCCTGCCTTGGCCCCTTCCAGCAGGGCAAGTTGACGAAAGTACTCCGTGTCCCGCTGGACGGTTTCTTCTTCGTTCTTGAGCGACGGGTCAAACTTACCGAGGCGGTCCTTGCGGTATTTCGCGTACTCGACCTGCGGTTCGAGTTGAGCAACCTGGGCCTGGGCGGTGGCCAGCTCGGCCCCTTTGGCCAGTTCGAGCACGATCTTGGCGGAGTTCATCCGGGCCTCGGCGATTTGCAGCTCCTGCGTGGCGCGATCCACGCTGCGCTGCTCGTCGTCCTTCTGGAGGCGGATGAGCACGTCGCCGGCCTTCACGCGATCGCCCGGACGCTTGGCGATTTCGATAACCTCGCCGCTGGCTTCGGACTTGATCTCCACACGCAGACCGGGCTTGACCTCGCCGGTGGCGTTAATGGGCAGGGTCAGGTCGCCTCGGATGATTCTCTCCGTCTTGCCCTCCACGTTCTCCATGGGCAGGCGCAGGGTGGTGGCGGCGTAGTAGCCCACGACCACCACGATGAGGAGCAGGACGACGATAATGGCGTTCTTCATGCCTGTAGGTTATCGCGAAACAGGTGTTCTTTCCACGTGCAGCGCCTGCTTGGAGGTCAGGGCTTACCCCCTGCCCACAACCTGCAAGCCATCCACAACCGAGAAGTGCGCGTCATCTGTGGCCAATGGCAGCCGATAACGCAGGCAGATGGCAGCGATCCAGACATCATTCTCCGGAATCGGCTTACCCAGTCGCTTGAGGCGGATCCGCACCTCGGCGTAATGCGTGGAGACGGCATCGTCGATCACCAAGACCGGGCAGCGCGAAACCAGCTCGTTGACGCGGTCGAGGTTGTCTGCGGCCCGCTGTGAATTCAGGGCACCGTAGCGAAGCTCGCTGACGACGGGCACAGGAAGATGAACCGCTCCGAATGGGTGAGGGCCATCCGGAGGCGTCGTTTAGAATCGCGATGGCCACGCTCCTGTCGAGCGCGATCTCATGACCAGTCACGGAGATCTACTCGCTCGAACTCGCTCTCGATGATGCGGAGCATGTCCGCGGCATCGGCGTCGGGCAAGCTCCCTATGCACTTGCTAAGATCCTGTCCGTTCGACGGCATTTCCACACTGAGCCGGACTTGGGCACGTTCTTCCAGGCCCTGCACGGGTTCCAGCGGACGAAAAACGCCATTCTCAAAAATCGCATCGATTTTGCGCGTCATCAGCGTCACCATGCATCGAAGGTCATGGCATTATAGTCGGCGGCGACACACAGGTCGAGGTTCATTCCACGGTCAGCGTAGGGGCGGACTCGCGGAGGGCGCTGCGGACGCTGATTTGCCCGGCGGTGTTGGCCACCACGCGATCGATGGCCTGGCGCACGAAGTCCGGCGTGTCGGTGAAGAGCTTTTCGGGCGAGCCGCTGTCGCCGTGGATGCGAATCCGCGCGTTGAGCGGGATTTCCCCGAGAAACGGCACGCCCAATTCCTTGGCGGCGGCCTGGGCCCCGCCGTGGTCGAAGAGTTCGTCGCGGTGGCCGCACTTGGGGCAAAGGTAGTAGCTCATGTTCTCGATGATGCCAAGGCATGGCACGTTGAGCTGCTCATACATCCTGACCGCTCGACGAGCGTCGATCAGGGCTACATCCTGCGGCGTGCAGATGACCACCGAGCCGGTCATGGGAATCTGCTGCGCGAGGCTGAGCGGGACGTCACCGGTTCCCGGGGGAAGATCGACGATCAAGTAATCCAGATCACCCCAGGCGACCTGTTCCAAGAACTGCTTGACCACGCCGTGGGCCATGGGTCCGCGCCAAATCAGGGGCTTGTCGCGCTCCACCATGAAACCGATGCTCATGATCTTCACCCCCCCTGCCAGCGGCGGAATGATCATGTTGCCCTCGACGCGGGGCTTGTGGCCTTCGATGCCGGTAAGGGTCGGGATGCTGGGGCCGTAGACATCGGAATCCATCAAGGCGACTTTCGCGCCGCTGCGGTGCAGTCCGTAGGCAAGGAGGACGGCCGCGGTGCTTTTGCCCACGCCCCCCTTCCCTGCCC
>SBAX01000374.1 GCA_005240095.1 Phycisphaera mikurensis | reverse complement strand
GCTGAACCTGGGCGATCCACGCGATCAGCCCGTCGACACTGGGCCAAAAGCCCGAAACTGTGTCAAGGCGACCCGGCTTTCATAGTTTCTTCAGGGCTTCGCTGTTTGTGGGCGGGAAAACCCACGGCGTTGCCCTGGGCTGATTTATGGCGGCCCTTCGGGCCTACGCCGAAAACCTGCTCAGTTTGAGTAGTAAGTCGTGGCGTCCGCGCCGGGCTTGAAGCCCGTCGTGCGGCTCGGCAGGAGCCTCGCCCTCCCGCCTCCGCGCGGGGTTGAAGCCCGGCGGCTCGCTACTGACTATGTCCAAGGAGGGACAGGACTGCAGAGACAATGTCGTCTTCGAGGGGCAGGACGTGATCCGCGGCTGGTCCGAGTGGAATGTAGGTGTCCTCCGCGTTGAGTCGCGCCGCCTTCACCTTGCTGCCGCAGTTTTCGTAGATCAGTGAGAGAATTGCCTCACTGATTCCGCCTGTGCGCCGGCCCTCGTCCAGGACCAGAACGCGCTGCGTGGCCAATGCCTGTTCGAGAATGAATGCTTCATTGAGCGGATTGAGCCACCTCAGGTCAACGACTCTGGCCAGGACATCGTGCTTTTCGCGCAGGGTCTTCGCGGCCCGCAAGGACATGTGCACGCCGTTGGCGAAGGTAAGGATGGTGACGTCATCAGGCTTGTCCGACGCAGCACGGTACACAGCGCCCTCACCCAGGGAAATGAACTCGCCCGGCGGTGGGTAGGCGAATGACCATTGCCCATCCTTAGTGGCGTGCAAGTCTTTGGTCATGTACAGGGCGATGGGCTCGATGAAGACCACGACCCGCCCGTCAACTCGGGCCAAGGCCGTGCACGTTCGCATCATCTTCACGGCATCATCACCCCGCGATGGTGTGGCAATGATTAGACTGGGCACGTCGCGAAGCGCGGCGATGCTGTTGTCATTATGGAAGTGTCCTCCGAACCCCTTCTGATACGCCCAACCCGCAATGCGAACGACCATGCCGTTGCGGTACTGATCCTTGGAGAAGAACTGCAGGGAGCAGGCTTCGCCGCGAATCTGATCCTCGGCATTGTGGTAGTAGGCAAGGTATTGGATTTCAGGAATGGGCAGCAGTCCCATGTGGGCTGCGCCGATAGCCATGCCGAGGATGGACGTTTCGTCGAGGTGCGTATTGAACACCCGGCCGCGGCCAAAGGCGGCGGTCAATCCCGTGGTCACATGATAGACGCCGCCCTTCTTGGCAACGTCCTCGCCGAACAGGATGGCCTGGGGGTACTTTATCAGCAGATCGTACAAACCGTGATTGATGAGCGCTGCCATGTGCCGCGGAGGAAGGCGCTCAGGAAGACGTTCGTCGCCGCCGAATATGCGGGCACGTTCGGGGGAGTCGGCAACTCGGCCGGCTTCTGCGGTGACGCGATCGGCGTGATAGGGGGCGAGCGGCGCCATGATCTCCGCAGCGATGGATAGTTTGGGAGTCTGAGCCGCCTGTTTGGCCGCAGCACGCACCCGCTCTCGCGTCTTCTCGTATATCGCCAGGACTTCGTCCGCGGTCAGCAGGCCCTCGTCGAGGATGAGCGCCGCACTTTTCAGCAAGGGGTCCAGCGCTTCCGCGCCTTCGATTTCCTCAAAGGTGTGGTATTCCGTCTCTGCGTCACTGCCGGCGTGGCCGAGCAGGCGCACGGTCCGCAGGTGCAGGAACACCGGGACGCGCTGCCGGCGGCACAGCTCGATCGCCTCCAGCGAGGCGTTGTATGCATCGATCAGGTCCAGTCCGTCGCCTTTCACATAATGTAATCCGTGACGGGCGCGGAACGTCTGCTCGATCCAGTTGGGCGGCGTTTCGACGCTGATTCCGATGCCGTTGTCTTCACACACCAAGAGAATCGGCGCCGGCAGCCTCTGATGGGCGGCGAAGGCCGCGGTGTTGAAGGCTGTCTGCGCGACAGCATGATTCGTCGAGGCGTCGCCGAACGAACAGATGACGATGGAGTCGGCCGGGATGGAGAGCTCTACGCCGAGTCGCTTTCCGCGATGCAGGGCAAGGGCTGTTCCCACCGCCTTGGGCAGATGGCTGGCGATGGTGCTGGTCTGCGGCGGCACCCACAGGGGGACGCTGCCCCAGACCTTGTGCCGCCCCCCGGCAATGGGCTCTTCGCGGGACGCGGCGAAGCTCAACATGGTGTCACGCACGAAGTCGATCTCGGGGACCTTCCGGGCACGCTCGGCCATGAAGGCCCCGGATCGATAGTGGAGGAAGGCGACGTCCGTCACCCGGGTGATCCGTCCGAGCACAGCGTTGCCTTCGTGGCCGGCGCTGCCGATCGTGTAGAAGCCTTCGTTGCGGGCGCGCATTTCCCGGGAAACGATGTCCTGATGCCGCGCGATGATCTGCGATTCAAGCAGCTCGACGAGGTCGCGTCCGGTCAGCGGTGAGTCGGGTGTGACGGTCTCGGAGAGGGGACGCTTGGCGGAAGGGGGAGTTTCCCCCCGCCGCCGGACAAACGCCACGAAGTTTTCGTCCACCACCTGGGCGCGGTTCAGGTTGAATCGCGGCCGCTGGGCGACGGGGATGGAGCTTGCTGACTGATGCATTGTGTCTTTCCGGCCGGTAACGCCCGGGGAATTCCTGGTCCCGAGTCGAGCAGATTGTAGCCATTCCACTGATCGTGACGAGACCGTGGCGTGCCATCGCGGCCTCGCCCCGGCAACACCGCCGTGTAAACTTGCGGTGGCTATGCCTGGGACATTGACCTTTCTGATCGGGTGCACGGGGTCGGGCAAGGGCGCCTTGGGGCGCGAGCTTGCCCGGCGGACGGGCGGTGAAATCATCAGCATCGATTCCATGAAGGTCTATCGCCGGATGGACATCGGCACGGCCAAGCCGAGCCTCGAAATCCGTCGCCAGATTCCCCACCATCTCATCGACATCGTGGAGCCGTCGGAGGACTTCTCTGTGGCCCAATATGTGAGGCACGCGGAGGCGGCAATTGCCGATATCCAGTCCCGTGGGCGGCCCGTTTTCGTGGTCGGCGGGACCCCCTTGTACATCAAGGCCCTCAGCGAGGGCCTGTTCGAAGGACCCGGCGCCGATCCCGAACTTCGCGATCGGCTGATCCGGCGGGCGGAAACAGAAGGACTTGGCGTTCTGTACGAGGAGCTGCGGCGAGGCGACGCGGTCGCCGCCCGGCGTATTCACCCCAATGACCTTCGGCGCATCGTCCGGGCGTTGGAGGTGCTGGAGCTGACCGGCCGGCCGATCAGCGCTCTGCAGGAGCAATGGGACCGTGATCGAACTCGATTCGATTGCCTCTTCCTGGGGTTGCGGCGGGAGCGCGAGGACCTGCATCATCGAATCAACGAGCGGGTGCGCAAGATGATCGACGCCGGCCTGGTCGACGAAGTACGCGGGCTTCTCGCGGAGCCTTTGCCGCTCAGTACCGCGGCCCGGCAGGCCTTGGGCTATGCGGAGATGATCGACCACTTGGGTGGACGATCGACGCTCGACGAGGCGGTGGAGCTGATCAAGAAACACACCCGCCATTTTGCAAAGGCGCAGCGCACCTGGTTCAAACGGTTCTTGAAAACCAAATGGACGGACTTGCCGCCGGGGGCGGATTCGACTGAACTCGCCGACCGGCTGCTGGCCGAGAACGCTTCGGTATGGTCGCACTGACCGAAATGACGAACTGGGCCGTCGATCTGATCGACGTCCGCAAGACCTACGGGCGCAACGTCCATGCCCTGCGCGGCGTGAACATCCAGGTGGGGCGGGGCGAGATCTTCGGTCTGCTCGGTCCCAACGGGGCCGGCAAGACCACCCTGGTAAAGATCATCATGACCGTGGTTCGCCCGACGCGCGCCCTGGGCACGATCCTGGGTCGGCCGCTGGGCCATCGCGGCAAGCTCGCCCGGACCGGCTATCTGCCGGAGAACCATCGCTTTCCCGGCTACCTGACGGGTGCGCAGGTTCTCGACTACTACGGCGCCCTGGCCAAGGTGCCGCGCGCGAAGCGGAAGACCAACGCCGCCCGCTGGCTTGCGCGGATGGGCATTGCCCAGTGGGCCAACATGCGGGTGGACAAGTATTCCAAGGGGATGCTGCAGCGCCTGGGCATTGCTCAGGCGTTGATGAATGATCCCGAGCTGATTGTACTCGATGAACCGACGGACGGGCTCGATCCGGTGGGTCGGCGGGACGTTCGCCAGCTCCTTCTGGAATTGCAAAAGCAGGGCACGACGGTTTTCCTCAATTCCCACCTGCTCAGTGAGCTGGAGATGGTGTGCGACCGCGTGGCCATCCTGGTGGATGGACTGGTGGCGCGGCAGGGGACGCTGGCGGAACTTACCGAGCACACCGTTGAGTACCGGGTTACGTTCATGGGCAACGCCCAGCCGGTTCGGGAGAAGCTCGTGGCCATGGGCGGCACGCTGGACGGCGACATGCTGGTCATTCCCGGCAGCGATATCAACAAAGTGAATGCCGCCATCGATGTGCTGCGACAGAACAACCTGCTTATCGAATCGGTCGAGCCACACCGGTTCAGTCTCGAGGACATTCTGGTGGAGGCGGTGTCTTCGGCGAATGTGGGCGATTCCGGACGGAGGAAACCGGTCTGATGCAGCTCTGGGCGTTAATCGTGGACAGCTTCCGCGAATCCCTGGATCGCAAGATCTTCTGGGTACTCCTGCTGATTGAAGTGGTCGTCGCCGCGGCGATGTTCTGTGTGGGGTTTGAGCCAGGAAAAGTCGACATCCTCTTTGGAACCTGGACGATCGAAACCGCGCATTTCACCGCCCTTTCTGGCTTACGGATGGATCTGCTCGCGCGCACGGTCAACATCATCATGGACTTTGTGGTGGGTTGGATCGGGGTGACCCTGGCGATCGTGGCTACCGCGGGGTTCATCCCCGCGATGCTCGAGCGCGGCGCTGTGGACGTCCTCCTGTCCAAGCCGCTGTCCAGGCCGCTCCTGTTTCTTGGAAAGTACCTCGGGAGCATGGTGTTTGTGTTGGTGCACGCAGCTTTCTTTGTGGGGCTCACCTTCTTGATCATCGGCTGGCGTTGGAACGCCTGGTTGCCGGGATACTTCTGGACGATTCCTCTGCTCGTCGTTCTGTTCAGCTACGTGTACTGCGTCTCCGCCTGGGCGGGAGTTCGCTTTCGCAGTTCGATCGTAGCGATCAATCTGAGTGTGGGGGCGTGGGTTTTCTTTGCCGGCATCCAGGGCGTGGGTGACCTATTCGAACTTGAGAAGGACATGCAGAAGCACCGGTGGGCCTATCGTTCCGTTCAGATCGCGCGGTGGTGTGTCCCGAAAACACAGGACATCACGGACTTGGCCGCGAAATGGAGCGGCGCGGCGGCTTCCACGGAACTGATGCCCGAGCCGCCGGAGGAGGATAGGGAGGCTATCGAACAGGCCAAGCGGACCGAGCGAAAACGGATGGATATTAACCCGGTACACACCATCGGAACGTCGCTGCTCTTCGAGGCCGTCGTGGTGTTACTGGCCATGTGGCGATTTTCCCGGCAGGACTACTGACAGGGTCAGAGTCGAAACGTGGCGCGCACGAAGATCGCGCGACTGTCCAATATCGTGCGTCTCACCCTCACCCCCGGCCCCTCTCCCTTTGAGGGAGAGGGGTGACGGTTACTC
>SBAX01000269.1 GCA_005240095.1 Phycisphaera mikurensis | reverse complement strand
GCCCCCCACGCACGTCTTGCAGTTCGGCGCCGTCGCCGCCGTGCACACGTCGTTGACGCACGTCTCCGCCCCGTCGCAGAACAGCCCGTTGTCGCAATCCGCGGCGTTGATGCACTGCACGCAGGCCGCCCGGAGATTGCTGCAGAAGCCCACGCACCGCCCGCCCGCCCCGCAGTTGGCGTCCGTCGTGCAGGAAGAACCCGGGCTGCTTCCCAGGAAGCACGTCTTCGGGCAGGAAACCGGGGTCCCCGGCTCGCACAGGCCCGTGGAGCTGTTGCACGACTCGAAGCCGTTGCAGTAGTCACCGTCCTGGCAATTCGCGTCCGACTCGCACTGCACGCATTCCCCGGAGGAATCACAGCGCAGCCGCGGTGCCGTCGTACACTGCGCGTCCGTCTCGCACTCCACGCACCCCTCGAAGATCTCGCTGCAGAACTCCGGCGAGTTGCACTGGATCGGGTCGCCCTCGGCGCAGGAATCGGTATTCACGTCGCAGTAATTCGTGCCGTCGCAAGCAACCCCGTCGTCGCATTGGGCGTTGTTATGGTTGCAGAAGCACGTCGACCCCACGCACAGGTCCACCGTGCAGAACTTTCCGTCGTTGCATTGGGAGTTGCTGCTGCACGGCGCCGTCGGGCAAGACTGCCCCCACGCCGCCGGCGAGGCCAAGGCGCTCAGCGCCAGGATCGCCCCAATGCAGCCACCAGCGCGCAGAGCTCGACGGACCTGTTCCCTCGATCGTGATTTCATCGTTTGACTCCTCACCCACCTCAGCGCTCGGCACCGACCACGCCCGTGCCCGCAAAACGCCGAACCCCTAATGCGTCGATAAACGTTCCCGTAAAGCTTCGAGACCCCTCGCAGCGGCGATTTTATCGGAGATGCCTGCCCCGAACCGCCCGGGCTGCGTTCTTACCCTTGATACGTCCGAGTTTACCACACCCTCGGCGCGCAGGCAACTCCGTATAGACCATTGGTCGTGCAACGAGACAACGACTTTAGGCCAAGCCGCTGGAGACCGTCCAGCGGCCGTTCGAGAAACCCCCAATGAAAAATACACTATTCAGCCCAGCACGACTTTCTCCTGTTATTCCGCCGATAACGCGGTTTTCAGGAAGTCAATCCGCATGAGTTCCTCCCTGAATTACCGGCCGCCCGCTCCGAGGCAGTTGAATTGTTTGCCTTGTCCCGCTAATCTAGGTTATTCCTCGTCGGAGGGGTCCGATTCGCCGGGCCCACCTCACGAGGATGGCTCCCCCACGGGGCGCTTGGAGAGGAAGGGATGAAGCCTACCCGTACGCCTACCGTCTTGGTCATCTGTTTATCGATCGGCAGCCAGGTCTGCGCCGCCGCCACGATGGACTTTGACTCCCTGGCCGTCGGAACCGCCTTTGGCGGGCCCCCGCTCACCAACGTTCCCGGCGACGTCGTCCACACCGAAGACGGTATCGACATGTCCGTCGAGACCTTCTTCTTTACCGCGCAAAACTTCGAGGGCTTCGTCCGCGCTGAGGTGGTGGGAAGCAACGTCCTGTTCCCCAGCAATCACATGGAGCTGGACAACATCAATCTCGGTTTCGATCTCGCCCAGGTCGGCTTCAACGTCAACCAGGTATCCGTCGAATACGTCGAGCTCGGCGGGCTCAACAACTTCTCCATCAACGGCGGCACGATCATCGAGATCACCCCGCTCACAGGTTTGCCCGCCAACATCGGAGGCGTTGCCGTCTCACAGACGGAACTCGATCCGGTAACGCACCGCACACGCATCACGCTGACCGGCGAGATCGATAGCTTCCTCATCGGCGGCCAGGAACTCGCCGTGGACACCATCATCGCCATCCCCGAGCCGGCCACTCTCGTGCTCCTGGGTATCTGCGGCGCCGTCGTCCTCTGGCGCGGCTCACGCCGCCTCACCCGCGCCCCGCGCGCCGCCTAACCCAACTCGAACCGCACCCCTCAGGTTTATTCCTCACCGCTGGCCAGGAGCCAGTCGATGATCTCGTCTTCCTCGACGGCCGCGGCCCGACGCGTCCCCAACGCCGCCCGGCGGCATCGCGGACAGTCCCAAAGATCGACCTCTCCATCCTCCGGGATGACGTCCAACGGTGTGCCGCACCGGCGGCAGTGCAATTGAACCAACGTCGGCTGCCAGTCGAACATCTTGCCTTCTCCAGCTAAAGCCCGTTTCACAAACCCCCTCTCCCTTCAAGGGAGAGGGTTGGGGTGAGGGTGGGACCGCCGCAGCCACGGCACCGTCGCGCGCACCCGCGAGCTCCCATCAATGCTCCGCCTGTCAAGCCGGGGCGCCGCGCTTTCGCACGGCGCCCCGACGCCTCAACAGGCCACGGACATGCCACGTTCGACAATGTCCATGGCAATCGCCCCCTTAATCGCACCGCCCGCAGCGATCGCGGCAGAAGCCCTGGGTGTTGCAGGTACCCATCAAGCACGCACCGCCGGTGAACGGATCGCACTGGCTGTTGGCATCGCAGGGGATGCCCGGACGCGGACCGCCCACGCACACCCCACAGTGCTTATTGGCCGTGCACAGCTCGCCCACCCGCGGACCCGCCGAGCACGTCTGCATGCACACATTACCATCGGGGCACGGCATGGCACCGCTGCACATCGTGGCGTTGCAAACAACCGTCGACGGGCACGGGCACGGACCGCTGTACGGATACGCCCCCAGCTTGACGTTGGCCACGATGGCCTGAATGTCCAGTGCGTCCACGTCCCGGTTAAGGTTCGGCAGGTTCGGCTGCACCTGGGCCTCAATATGCTTGGGCGCCCCGATGGCCTTCTTGAAGGTGTTCACCGCACCCACCACGTCGATGGCATTGGGCTGCCCCACCGCCCCCGGCGCATAGGGCGCGGTAATGTCACCGGCCCGCTGCGTGGCCACCTGCAGGGGCGGCGACGGGAACACGAAGGCACAGTTCTCCTCAGCTCCCTTGCACGAAGCCGGGTAGGCCTGGATTTCGTACATCGAACTCGGCACGATCTCCGCCCCGATGATGTGCACGACCCCCTCGCTGCCCCAGTCGTAGTAGAACGGCGAACACTGCAAGCGAGCAGCGCGATAGTTGCCGAAGCCCGGCAGCTCCTGGGCCTCGAGGTACGTTCGAGGTTGCCCGACCCACCGGGCGCACCCGGCCGACTCCCCGACGGCCGTGCAGGTTCCCGCCTCGTAGGCGCTGAAGTCGGGCGGCGGGCAGCATGCATTGTTGGGCGGATTCGGGTTCTGCAGATCAATCATCTGCACCCGGATCGCAGATTGTGTGCTGGTGCCGGCCGCCGTGCTCGACGGCGTCATCTCGATCGACAGCGCCCGCGTCCGGATGGGATCGGCCGTCATCACCGGATGGTCGCATTCCGACAGGAACCCACGAGCCTCAAAGGTGGCGAAAACGTCCAGATCGCTGGCGTTGACCGTTCCGTCACAATTCGTATCGCCATCGGCCCAGCCGCAGGTCGCGCCGGCGATGCATGGATTCGGCCCGTCGATCGACGCCTGAACGATGGCTTCGTCATCCGCGTCGCGATCTCCGTCAAGGTCCACGTCGCCGAAGTAGGTGCCGAGGATGTCCTCGACCAGCTCCGCCACGTCGGCCGCGTCCACATCCAGATCCCCGTCCATGTCGCAGCTCAAATCCATGTACACGGCGTCGTTGATGTTCGACCAGTCGCCGATCTGCGCGTGATAACAGCAGTAGTCGATGTCCTGATCGTCGATGCTGCTGTCCCATCCCAGCGGCTGCGCCCCCGCCGTCGGATTGCCGCCCGCCACGTCGCCGCGGAAATCGCCCGGAGCATAGGGCTTGCCCGTCGCCAGGAAGGGGTCGCCGCAAGCGTTGACCGCGATGGGCGGCGTGAACGTCGGCTCGTTCGGCTGAGATGCCGGCGGGACGGTAAGGTTGCCGGATGGGTCATTCCAGGGCAACGCCTGACCCGCCGCCACGATGGCCTCGTCGATGGCGATGGCGCCGAGCTTGCGGTTAAGCTGCCCGCCGGACATCGCCAAGCCGTCGGCAAAGTAGCGGAGGTCTTCCTTGGTCAAATTCCCATCGCCGTCGAAGTCGCCGATGACTTCCGGAATGGCGTTGTTCGACGTCTGATTGCCGTTGTTGCACACCGGCGATGCGGGACACGGCGGGTTGCCGTTGGCCACGGCCGTCTGCTGCCACGCACGCGGGCCGTAATGGGCCTTGACCAGTTCGGACGCGTCATTGATGTCGCGCACGCAGTCCTTGTTGAAATCCCCCTGGATCCGGTTGCGGCACGCCAGCCTCTGCCCGGAAGAAAAGTTCGTGATGTAGGCGGATATCCCGTCCCAATACGTGTAGCTGCCCGTCGTCGAGCCGTCCGAGTATTTGTTGGGCGCAGAGAGCCCGTTGCGCACCGGGACGCGCCCGGCCGGGTTCACCGAACCGTACGCCGGAACACTGATCACGCTATTGGCCCGGATATAGTTCTGCAGGGCCTGGTTCACCCCGCCCGCCACAAACACCATCCCGTCCGTGAGGCTCTGCTGGGCGTCGATGCCCTGCGGCAGGAAGAAGTTCGTGGCCAGGTACTGCGCCGGCATGTTACTGCTGCCGCGGCAGAAGTCGTTGTCGCAAGTCTGCCCGCGAGCGGGGCAATCGGTATTCACCGTGCACGGACCGCCGGTCTGCGTGCAGGTGTTCGTGCCCAGGTCGCAAGTCTCGTCGATGCAATCTCCCGCCACGTTGCAATCGACGTGCGTGACGCTGCACCCCTTGTCGGCGCAATCCGCGTTCACCAGGCAGGTGTTGTTCGCGATGCAACTCCCGAAGCCGCCCGGACACGCCGGGCCCACCACGGTGTCGCAGGCAATGAACTGGCAGACATTGCCCGCCGCGCAGTTCCCCTGCCCCGTTCCCGTACACACCGCGCCGCTGACCGAGCACCGCTTGCTGCTGCATACCTCCGAGAAGTTGCACGACCCCGCCTCGAAGTTGCCCGCCAGCACGTAGTCGCGAATGCTGTCCGCAATATTGTTCAGATAGTCCGCCACCGCCTGGTTATCCAGGGGTACGCCCACCTGATACTCCGGATCACTGAGTTGCCGATTGGCGTTCCGCTCGCCGCGGACCACGAACGACCCGTTCCCGCCGATCTGATAACCGCAGCAGGGGTCGTGGTTGTCCAGCACGGCATTGACCGAGGGCCGCACGTAGCCGTTGTTCGGATTGGCCACGTCGTCCGCCACGCACGTGCCGTTGGCGGACGTCGGAGAGCACTCCGCGTTGCTCACACAGGCGATGGACGTATTGACGCTGCAGTGCTTCGGTCCCTCGGGGCAGGTCTTGGCCTGGCAGTCGCAAAGCGGGTTGCCGTCGGTATCCACGTCCTTGCATAGATTGAGCAGCTCATACCTTCCGCCCGTAGCGTCCTCCACCGCCCGGCTGGGACCGGCCATGCCCGTGTAGGCCACGGCAAGCCGGGACATCTCCACACCTTGCTCCGTCTGACTCGACCCGCCGCCGTTGGTCCGCTGGGTGCCCGGCCCGAGATTGAACTTCGAAGTCACGTTCTCTTCGTTCCCGACGTTGTCCCCCCGCCCCCAGCTCGTGTCGATGCCGCTGGAGTTCATGTGCGCGTTGCGCGTGCCCGATCCCACCGAACGTGTGCCCGCAACCAGGTTCTCGCCGTTGGGCATACGCCCGGTCACGAAGAGGTGCTGCATCTCGCTGTACTTGACGTTCTCCAGGCCCGTGCCGCGGTTGGCCACATACAGCACCGGTACCCATGCCCCGATGAAGTCGCGGATCGTGTCCGTATCCGCCCCGGGATTCGTGTTTAGCGACACGGGGCCGCCCACCGGGTCGCACACCGCGCCACCCGTCGCGCAGTACAAGCTGGCCGGCTCGTTCGTCGTACAGGCCTCTCCGCCCGGATTGCAGATCCCGCATTGACGCGTAAGGCTCTGAAGGTTGCTGATGTAGCCGGACGACGAGTCCATGGGATCGAGACCGTAGCCGACTTCCGCCGGCTCCCGGTTCCACTTCGGTCCTGTGGAGCAACGTCCGCTCGGCGAGCGGAAGAAGTCCACGAACAACGTCGCCCCCGCACCACTCACCTGCCCGGGAGCCCCGCCGCACCCTACTCCCGGCGGATCAAACGGCCCTTCTTGGCACGCAACCGACACGGACCCGCTGCCCGCCGTGAAGGGGCTTCCTGTCTGCCCGTTGTTCACGCAATCCTGGTTCGTCCCGCCCCACGCATTCGCGCAGAGCAAGCAAACCCCAAGTGTCCCGACCCGCCAACCCCTCCGTCTCATTTGTCGTCTCCTCTGTTCGACCCTTCGTTCCCGATTCCCACGATCTCATTCCTCGCGTTCGACTGTTCGCAGCCGAATGACGCAGTTCACCGCATTCTTGGGAGGGCGAGGCTCCCGCCGAGCCGGGCCCGGGCGACCTGGCACGCGGCGGCGCTCCGGGGGACTCGCTCGCCCGACGCCGTAGGCGCCGTCGAAAAGACGGTGGCCCACCGCTAGTTCCCGCCGGTGGCGACCTTGCTCATGTTCATGACCTCGTTCTGCCCGGAGATTGAGTAGTAGCGCGTGCCCCACTGCCGCTTGGCCACGGAGTCCAGCGCCGTCATCGCCTCCACGTGCCCGTCGCAGTACAGGAAATTGGCCGCCCCGCCGAACTTGCGGCTGTACACCTGGTCGGCGTGCGGATGGTGCCGCCCGATGGCATTGATCTGCGAAATGCCCGAACTGAAATCCAGAATGTTGGTCTTGTCGCGAACCTCGGCCAGCGGCAGCAATCCGTACGTGTCCTGGTCGGACGTCGTGCCATAGATGTATCCCGGGGACCTGGGCGGCGCCGTGTACTCATTGAAACCCGAGCCCACGTGATAGAAGGGGTTGATCGGGCGGTGGGACTTGCTCTCGATCCCGCCTGCGTTCTGGACACCCAGCGCCCTCCAGTTGTTGAGGAACTCCGTCGCCAGGATGGTTGACCCGGGATACCGCACGGTATTCTCGCGGACGAACATGTTGACCCGCTGCCCGTGCGAAAGCTGCGTGGTGAACTTGTTTCGCGGCATGATCACTGCGTTGGCCGTGTAGCTCATCCGCGGGGCCTGCTTGTCGGTCAGTTCGCGGGCGTGGTTGTCGCCGGTCTGATCAACTTGACCTGCCTCCCAGTCGTCCGGATTCAAGCCGGGGTTGGTGCGTGGGGCCCCGCCGTGCTCCTGGAGCGGGCACTGGAACGCCTTATCGCTCACCTGTCCGCTGTCGTAGAGAAAGTACGACCAATGCAGGTAGCCGAAGGGCTTCCCCTCGTCCTGCTCCAGCGACCAGCTCCCCTCCGCGCTGTCCGGATACAGATACGACGCGGGATAGGTGCCTTTGGAGCTATACAGATAATTGGCCATTGCCAGCCCGACGTGGTGCAGGTTGGACCCGCATTGCACCGCCTTGGCGTGCTGCCGCGCCGCCTGCAGGCTGGGCAGCAGGACGGCGATGAGCAGCGCGATGATCGCAATCACCACCATCAGTTCGATGAGCGTGAACGCCCGCTTCACGGCCCCGGTTCGGTTCATCTTGTGGCTCCTTCGAAAGAGGTCTGTTGAGGTCGTCGCCGGTGGTCGCGGACCGCGCCGCGCCCACCGCCAACGGGCGGGACTATAGGCTTGCGATGTGAGGCCCTGTTGCGGAACCGATGAGTTTTGCGCTAAGAACAAACCAAGAGGGGGCTTTTGCACGGTGTGTGTTTAGCGTGCAACCTGCCGTGTACGTAGTCATCGTTCAAGCGGGCAGCCGGCTGAAAGCCTGCCCTGGAGTAGCCGGGGGCAAGCGCAGCGCCGGCCCCGGATCTTGCCCAATCAGACATCGCGACCCTGGAAGGGTCGCACTGCTGAAAGCTACAACGGCGCGTACTCAAGAGATAAACCACACGCTAAACGCGTACCCAGTGAGAGGGCTGGGGTGAGGTTAAAGCATCGGATTCATGGGCGGGTGGCATGCCCAACTGCAACCCCGCCATGCCTCGCACCGAGCGATGACAAGCAACCCGTTTGTTGGGAGATCTAAGAGGACTAGACCTGCGCGCTTACAATAGGGCTCGGTGGCAAGGTTGCATTCTCCTGTGCCACGGCTCTGCGAGCAGTGCTTCCGTTCGGTGCTGCTTGGTATCGATCGGTCGGTAACTCCGCATCAGAGATGCACGGGTTGATGCCACCTCTTCCTCGCTTTTACGGACGACGCACCGGGTTGAACGAAAAGACGGCTCATAGAGCCGTGGCACACAAAAAGGGCGACGGCACAGCCCATCGGCTGCACCGTCGCCCGAGTGAAAAAGTTGCGCTTGTGCCGTGGCGTGGCACAAACCGTGCCAGGCTACGACACCATGGCCTTGAGGTTCTTGAGCGGCAGGACCTTGACCACCTTGCGGGCCGGCTTGGCCTTGAACATCATCGGCTCTTTGGTGAAGGGGTTGATGCCTTCCCGAGCCTTGGTCGCCGGCTTGTGGATGACCTTGATCTTCATCAGCCCGGGGACCGTGAAGATGCCCGGGCCCTTCTTGCCCAGGTCCGCCTTGATGAGCGAGGACAGCTCATCGAACAATGCCGAAATCTGCCGGCGCGACAGCTCGCTCGCGCTGGCCAGCGCACCATACACTTCCGACTTCGATCGAACTTTTCCGCTGGACGGGACCGCCTTCTTTGCCATTCCGAGCCTTCCTTTCAGTTAAGGTTGCCTGCCATTCCCTAAGTCAGGACGGCGCAGAATCTAAGACCCCCGCATGGCGAAATCAAGCGTTTTTCTAGGGAAAAATGCAAAAAAACCGCAAATCGCCCTATACCCTCGCGCCGCGCCGGATTGTGCGTTACGCCTCATCGCCGACCGCGGCCAGGGCGGATCGACGGCGGCGACGGCGCTTTTTCACAGCGCCGGACTTCGGCGGCGTGGGCGTTCGCGGGGCAGCGGTCTCGGCGATGTCCAACGCTTGCTGTGGGTTCTTCGAAACCAGGTCCGCGTTGACCTCTTTCCACAGCCCGTCGGCCCGGTTGAACACCCCGCCCGAGACCATGATGTTCATCGTGGGATTGACGCCGATCTCCCGGATCAGGTCCACCAGGCGGCGCACCCCCGGCACCCCACCCGGCTGGGTACCGAAAAGCAGCAGCAGTTCGGGCCGAAGCTGACCCACAAGGCTTAAAATCTCGTCATTGGGCACCCCGCCGCCCAGGAAATAGACGTTCCATCCGCGGGCCTCGAAGAGATCAGCGCACATCTGGGCCCCCAGCTCCTCGGGTTCGCCGTCCGCACAAGCAATCAACACCCTGCGCCCGTTTGAAGGACACTTTGGCAAGTAGGTTTGAAGCTGATCGGCGATCGAACGGTTGATCCGGGTGGCCATGTGCTCGGATGCCCGGTTGATGCGATCGGCCCGGAACAGCTTTTCGACCCGTTCCATCGCCGGCCACATCAGCTCGTGGTAGAGCGCTGTTGGATCCTGCGCTCCCTGCAACTGGCTGAAGACAAACTCCCGGCAGGCGGTTCGATTGCCAGCCAGAAGCGGGGTCATGTACTCATCCACGCTTGCCGATTGCGGCATGACAGGCTCCTTCCTTTCGGTTTCTTAGGCGGGACGGGCCCAGAGGCCGATGCTCTGCCGGGGCCTCCTGCCCTCCCTGGAGCCGCCTACCGCCGATCTATGTTTCCGTCGGGCTCGTCCTATCCGACTTACCTGAATACGCTATTTGCCAACTTTTGTCGTTAAATTGGCTAATATAGGCAACATAGCTATCGACTCGACCCGTTTTTTTTCTTTAGGGCTCAAGACTGGTTCGTTCGTCCAATCCACCAGTGCGCTCTCTAACTCCTTGTATAACAACGACTTAGGTAAGTGCCTCTTCGCGTGGACCTGAATAGCCCGTGGCGGACCGGCCGGCGTGAGCTGCACCTGCGATTTGGCGAGGGGAGGAGTCGCGCCATACGCCGCGGCCGGTGCATCCTCGCAGGGACGCACCGGCCGCTCTTTGGTGGCGCGTTGGGACGCCTTGGGGTCGCTACTTAGGGCGGTATGAGGCCCCTACCCATACAACACGGGCGACGGCGATTTGGCGGGAGGAAAGTGGGAACAATTGGAAGCGTCTCCTGTGCAAACGCAGATCCCAGCACAGGAATGCGAGGGCGACGGCGAAGCCCTCATCAGGCCTCCGCGGATCGGTGCCACTCGGTCTTCAGTGGCCTGGGGGCCGGGGG
>SBAX01000251.1 GCA_005240095.1 Phycisphaera mikurensis | reverse complement strand
TTGCACGATGTGCCCGCCGATCGCCGCGCTATCCGCGACATCGCCTTCTCCGGCGACGGCGAGCCGACCACCTGCAAGGTCTTTCGACAGGCCGTCGATCTCGTAGCCGAACTGAAAGCCGGCGCCGGAGAAGGCGATGTCGCGGATAGCGCGGCGATCGGCGGGCACATCGTGCAACGCGGGGTCGTCGTAGAGTGTGCCATCCTTCGCCGCGGCGATCATGGCTTCCAGTTCTTCGCGGAGCCTGCCCAGTTCCACGTCGCGCACGCGTGGGGGGACGGTGCGGTCGACCTGGCAGTAGATGCAGTCGAAGTTGCAGGCCATGTCGGGATTGAGGTTGATGCCGATGCTCAGGCCGCCGCTGCGCCGGGAAATGACGGGATAGACGTAGTAGTTGTTTCGCCAGTCGCGGGGGTGGTGGGCATACTGGCGGAGAGTGATCTGGTTCGGCGGATTGGCGGATCGGCGGCTTACCATGGGAGCATGCAGCGCCGCCCCTTGTGGGCGGTCGCACGGCCTTGACCTTCCTCGTCACCCACAAGGGGTGACGCTACATGCGATGGATCGGTAGTAATCAATGGCGCGGCGCAGGCCTTCCTCGAAGGAAACCTTCGGCTCGAAACCCAGTACGCTCCTGGCCAGGTCGATGTTCGCGCAGGAGTGTCGCACATCACCGGGACGGGCGGCCACGTATCGCGGCTGGACTTTCGTGCCCAGGACGCGATTGATCGCAGCGATGACCTGGTTGACGGTGATCTGTCCGCCGCAGGCGAGGTTAAGGACTTCCCCTCGTACCTTGGGCACGGACATGGCCAGGATGTTGCCGTCTACGACGTTGTCGATGTAGGTGAAGTCGCGGGACTGCTCGCCGTCCCCATAGACTGTGGGGGGACGCCCGCTCAGGATGGCGCTGACGAAGGCGGGGATAGCGGCGGCGTACTGGCTTTCGGGGTCCTGCCGCGGGCCGAAGACGTTGAAGTAACGCAGGGTGATCGTTTCCAAGCCGTAGCAGACGAAGAAGGCGTGGCAGTACTCCTCGCCGGTGAGCTTCTGCACGGCATAGGGACTCAAGGGGCGGGGGCGGAGGGTCTCGACCTTGGGTGACACTTCGGTGTCACCGTAGGCAGAGCTGCTGCCCGCGTAGATGAAGCGGCGCACGCGGTGCTCGACGGCGGCGCGAAGCATGTTGAAGGTGCCGTTGATATTGACGTCGTGGCTGGTCTGGGGGTCGTCGACGGACTTGGGCACTGAGCCCAGGGCGGCCTCGTGAAAGACGTATTCCACGCCCGCGCAGGCCCGCATGCATGCGGCGGCATCGCGCAGGTCCGCTTGGATGAGCTCGTACTTGCCCTCCAGGTGAGCGAGGTTGGAGAGGTGGCCGGTGGCGAAGTTGTCGAAGACGCGCACGCGATGGCCCAGCTCCACCAGCCTCGTGGCCAGGTGTGAGCCGATGAACCCTGCTCCGCCAGTGACAAGAACGTGTGCCATGAGGTTCCCTTACCTTCTCATTCCCGACGGCTGAGTGTAGCGGAAGCGAAGGAATGGGTCACGGCCTCGGCGGTGCGACCCTTTCAGCAAGACCGGGGGCGCGCTGCGCTTGCCCCCGGCTACTTCCGCGCAGGCTTTCAGCCTGCCTGATCGGGCGCAGGACGCTAAACAGGTACGCCTATAAGGGAGAGGGGTTTCCGCCGGGGCCGAGATGGGAATCTCGGCCCAGCTTCATGGTCAGCGGATCAAGGCGGGCTCGATCCAATCGAAGCGGTCCTGCACGTCGCCGTTGTCGCCGAAATCCACGACCAGCTCGATGCGCCCGGCGCGGGACACGTCGAGGCGGATCGGTCCCACGAGCGTGCCGCGGCGCACGTGAAGCTTCTCGAAGCGGCGCTGCCCATCGACCAGGATCGTCGCGTTAACGTCGGCGAGGGGCCCGCTGTCGTCATCCATTCCGAAGGAGGTGACGAATTCGCGATAGGCGGCATCCAGCTCGTAGATCAGGACACTGCGGCTGTGGACACCGATGCCGTGCTCATAGCGCTGCCCGTCCACAGTAATCGGTCCGCCGCGGACGTTCTTGTTCACCGCAAAATCCCAGCCGAGCGACAACATGGGCACCTGCTCGAAGCTCACCGGACGCAGCTCGGTGAGCCAGACCCAGCGGCCGCCGCTCACATCGATGGCCGCGAGGCGATCCAATCGGAAATGCACGGATCCGCTTGACTGCGTCTGGGCGTTGACCTCGGTATCGTCACAGTCCAGCGAAGTAACCGTGAGTCGACCGGAGTCGCGCAAGTGTACGACGGCGTAGGGAGTCAGTGGAGGAATCGGCGGTGGATGAGCGATCTGGGCGGCGAGAACCAGGCGGAACGCCGCTTTCACGGGTCCAGTGACGCCGTCGATGGACAAGCCTTCTGCATCGATTCCGGCGATGAAGCCGCGGAGGACGTCGCCGTTGGCGAGCAATACGGCGTCCTCATCCTTTGCCAAGGTACGGAAGAACCATTGCACGGAATCGCGGTGCGCAGGGCCGGCTCCTTGGGCGGTGATGATCTGCGAGAGCGCCTCCATGGAGAGGGTTACTTCGCCAAGATCATGGGTCTGAACAATGACAGCGTTATCACGGGAGTCGGCTACCCGCCCGGAAATCACGTCACCGCCGGCGAGCGTGAACGTCGTGAGATCGGGGAGCGGCGTGCCTTCAGGCCCTTGACTGAGTTGCTCGCGGGGACTCACGTCGAACGCAATGCGTACGAGATCGGCGGTTGGAATACGTCGTTCGCCATCCTCGGTCACGACCTTCACGCCCTCTTTCAAGGAGAATGAAGCAAGGCGGCCGGAGACGGGATCGGGCTGGACCGTGCGGATGGTTACCTCGGGCCGAGTTTGCCCGTCGGGGTCCGCCGCGGCGGCTGGCGCGGCAACTAGCGCAACGAGCATCGCGATGGTGAGGGAGGCGGTCTGGGCGGGCGGTCTCATTTCTGAAAGATCGGCAGAAGCCGGTTGGGCATTTGCAGAATAATCAGGGCCATGGCGGTGCCGTATTCGTCGCCCGCCTGCCCCCGCCAGAAGCCTTCGGGCTCCTGCTTTTCGATCAACTCCCCGCGCATGGCGGGCCACCACTTCCGCCAGTAGGCGTCTCCCGCGAGATACATGGCCTGGGCGGCATAGTAGTGCCCATAGAAGTAGTGGCCTACGGTCTGCTCCTGCGGGGGGACGAATTTCAAGAGGTACTCCAGGCCGCGGGCGATCTCGTCGGAACCATACTCCCCGGCGTACTGCAGGGCGGCGACCCCCGCTGCGGAACGGGCAAAGGCGGAGCCGCCGGAGTGCAGCATGTAGCGAAAGCCGCCGTCGGGGTTCTGGCTGGCCTTCACGTACCCGATGGCGTTGTCGATCACGGTCTTGTCCACGTACAGCCCGGCATTGCGTGCGGCGCGAAGTGCCATGACCTGACACACGGTGACGGAGATGTCCGCGTCGTTGCGCACGGGCTGGTATCGCCAGCCGCCCTCGGAATTCTGCGTGTTGACGATCAGGCGCACGGCACGGCGGAGGGCCTCGCGAACCTCGGGCTTGGGGGTCATGCCGTAGACCTCAGCGAGAAAGAGGGTAGCGAAGCCGTGGCCGTACATCGGGCCGTGGGATGTCTCGGCGGCAAGTAAACCGCTTTCTGTGCTTTGGGTCAGCAGAAAGGAGAGGCATCGGTCCACCACGTCGCCATGGCGTCCGCGCCCGGGAAGGCTGCCGTCGGACATGAAGGCCAGGCCCGCCAGCCCGGTGATGCCCACGTGGGGGCCGTAATGAGACAGGCTGCCGAAGGAACCGTCGGGCGCCTGGCGCTCGGCCAGCCAGGTCAGCCCGCGCTCGACGGATTCGCGCAGCTCAGGAGTGAACTCGGACTCCAGCGGCTTGGCCGGCTCGGGCGCATCGCCGCCGCGCGCCGCACTCGCGATGAGCACTGCAAGGATCGTGAAAGCCCCCAGCCGGATTGGGCGCAAGGGTGTCATTGGTCCTTCTCCTGCAGGGCCCGGTAGTAGCGTTCGACCCAAGCCCGGTAGCGCTCCAGGTAACCTTCGCCGGCGCCCTGAATGATCTCATCGCGTTCGCGTTTGGGCAGGTGACCCCACCCGCGGCGAACGTCAAGAAGGTCGCCGGACTCAGGTTCGCCAGGGCGGAGCTCCTGGGCCGTTTCGGCGCTGGAGGAAGTCGCGGAGGGTTGGGGCTGGCCGCGTGGCTGGGGCTTGGGAGGCGGAGTGTCCCGTTTGGCGGTGGGCATGCGGCGGCGATCGGGATTGGGTGGTGCGACCTGCTTGGTCCGCTGACGCGAGGCCGCAGCCTTGATGGCCTCGTCAAGCTTGGTCTGAATGGTCTGCTGGACGGCCTGCGTATCCGCGCCGGGGTCGAAGTCCACCTCGACCTTCCGGGCCGCTTCGCCCATGAGCCGGACGATGCTGCTCATGAGGTCCTCCTCGCCCTCGGCGGTAGCCTTGCGAATCAGGCGGGCGCTGAGATCGTCGGGTTTGGGCGGCGGCTCGGCAGGGGCCTCGCCCTCCCGAGGCGGGGCAGGAGCTGCGCCCTCGCGCGGCTGGGCCGGAGGCTGGCCCTCGCGACGCGGGGCATCCTTTGGTTTTTCCTGTGCGAAAGCGGCCTGCGCGCAGATGCTGAGCCAGATCAGTGCGGGCCACCACATGGGATTCATTCGATGTCTATTGACCATGGCCTTGTGCTTTCCGCGTAACCAGCTCCGTGAGGCGCTGTACCTGCGACTGATCTTCGCCCAGTATCGTTAGCTGTCGAAGCTGAGCCTCAGTTGCCGATTCGGCATCGAAACCGGCGTCGAACGCCCGGGTCCGTTCGTTGATGTCAAGCTGCATAGCCTTGAGAACCAGCAATTCAGCGACGGTCGGCACAGAGGCGGCGGCCGCGGTCTGGCCTTCTTCGCCGCCTCCCTGGGACTGAGCCTCGGCGAATTCCGTCTGGCCCGGAAGATTCTGCGTTTCCACCAGGGCGGTGATGAGCTTCTCCAACTCGCGGACGATCCGGCCGGTGGTGGTCACCAATTCGTCGTCGATTCGCCGCTCATCGAGCTGCGTTCGGCTGGTGTCCATCCAGCGGGTGACGCGCTGGATGGCCCAGTTGTACACCGGCACCTTCTCCAGATCCGGCGTCAATTCCGCAGTCATCTGCTCAACCTCGCCCTGTTCGCGGGCCAGCTTGGCAGCTTCGCGGGTCTCGAGGCGCCCCAGCCGGCCGGTCTCGCCGAGTGTGGAACGGAGCTTCTCGACCCCGTCGCGAATGGTGCGTTCTGCTCCGGCGATCGCCTCCAGCTCTTCCTGGATATGAGTAATGGTCCTGCGGAAGGCCTCCTCAGCGCCTTCCCTGGCAAGGGCTTCCAGGGCGGCGAGGGCGTCGCTGAGGTGCTGGATGGCTTCATCCTGTAGGGGAATCGCGGCGGATGGGTAGCGCTCCCGAAGTTGGGACTCCGCCTGACCCATGGGTTCGGCCGCCTGGGTCACGCGACGCGCAGGCATGATCGCGCGGGGCAGTTCCATCATCTCTTCGCCCAACATGCGCGTATTGCGGGCGAGGAGGCGCTGCTGGTCGGCGAAGGAATCGAAGGCCGGTTCGTCCGCTGCGACCCGCTCTGCCTCCGCAGTGGCGGCGCGAAGGGAGCGCTGCTCTTCGAGAAGAGCCGCGACAAGATCCTCGGCGCGCTCCAGGTTTTTGCGAAGCTGGGCGAGTTCGCGTTCGTCGCGTTCGCGCAGCGCCGCGACCATTTTTCGCAGGGCCTCGGCGGCGGCCTTCTGATCCAGACCGGCGCCGGCGGTGCGGTTG